>JBGSUF010000298.1:0-2945 GCA_041736285.1 Hyphomonadaceae bacterium
CCGCGCGCGCTGGCCGCTTGACGAAGGTTCGGCGCTCAGCGATCCGGTTTTCGGCGCCGGAAAGCGCGGGGCAAAGGCGTAACGCATCGGGCCGGCCCCGCCTTGCCCCTCATTCGCAGGCTTGCCAGCGCGTATATCCGAAATCCACCGTCCCGGCTTTCTGGTAGCCGGTTCCGTCGAACTGTTCGGTCAGCGTGAAGCTCTTGAGCTGGCACAGCGGCTCACCCTTCACCTGATACAGGACATAGCCCGGCTGGGTGCGCCGCAGCACCGCGCCAAGGCTGTTGCGGTGGATTTTCCATTCGGCACGTTCGATCCAGCCCTTCGCGCCCGATACCTTGTCGGCCCCGCGATAGTCGACAATCAGTTTCGTCGCCAGTTCGGAGCCGTAATTGGTGGTCTCCTGCCGGGGTGTGTCCCACTCATCTGCCAGTTCCAGGACGGCGGCCTTCAGGTCGGCCAGACGCCCTTGCGCCGCCGCCATTTCCGGTCCCGCCGCGTCAAGGCTCGTTCCCGCCGCTTCGAGCAGGGGTTCGAGGCGCTGGATGGCAGCGGGCGGAAGGGCTGCAGCGGGGCTGAAATAACCCTCCCACGTCAGCGCGCCCTCCTTGGTGATCCAGCCTTCCTGCGCAATCAGCTCATCGCGGGTCTGGATGTTTGCCGAGCTGACCGTTCTGGCCGTTTCCGCCGCCTCGGTGACCGCCATCGTCCTGATGATGTTTTCCCCATCGGCCGCCACATCGCACCAGTCGACCGGGTCCATCAGCGGATTGCGCGCATAACTGCATTTGGCCGTCTTCAGCGCCTCGCCATGAATGGCGCAGGCCGGTGCGACTTCGCCGACGACCCGTTTCAGGTCTCGCACCAGATTGATGTCGCCCGCCCGGCGTGGATTGCCCTGCATGGTGACGATCATCAGCGACATCGGGTCGCGGTTCTGCGGCGTCATCGCGGCGTCGAAGAAGGCCTCACAGGCATCTGATGCACCATCCCCGGCTGGCGGAGCAAGGGGCGTTGCCGGTGCTGCGGGCGTGACAGATGTGGCGCCGCCAGATGGCGCAGCGTCCGTTTGCGCGTCGGCCTCTGCCGCTGCTGCGGCCTCCTCTGCCGCCCTCGCCTCCGCCTCGGCCCTTGCCTCAGCCCTCGCCTCAGCCTCTGCCTTGGCGCTGGCCTCGGCGGCTGCCTTTTCGCGTTCTGCGCGCTCGGCGGCCTCGGCAAGCCTTGCGTCGCGCCATGACGGGAAGGCCGCTTCCATCGCGCGCCCATACGCCAGCCGATCTTCGACAAAAGCCGTCAGCGCCTCCCCCTCCGCCGAGCGGCGCGCCCCGGACGTGAGCCCGTTGACGGTGCCGACAGCCGCGTTCAGCGCCTTCACATAGTCGTTCATGTAGCTGCGGACGGCCGTAAAGTCGGCGTCATCTGCAAAATCGCTTCCGTCAAACAGGTCGGCGCGGTCCAAAAGCCGCTTGTCGGCCAGAACCGGCGTGATCTTGCCGAGTTCATAGGAGGTTATCTGCGCTGACGCTGCCATTCCGCCGCAAGCCGGAGCGGTGAGTGTCAGCATGGCGAGCGCTGCTGCGGCAACCTTGCCGCGCGACTTCCAATCAGACCTTGTGGGAAACATGTCGGCTCCTCTGCCTCGTCCTGCCCGAAATCGGGCTCGCTTGATCATGGAAACGCAGAGCGGCCCGCGAACCGGACACAAGCTGCCAGGCGGCCCGCAGTGAGCGCCAGCCGGCAACCCCCTCGGGCGGGACGCAAAAAAAACCGGAGCCCGCAAAGGCTCCGGCGTGAGAGGTTTTAAGGATGGTCCGGCGAACACATTGCCGTCGACTTTCGCCTTGGGCCGCCGCCCATGCGCCGGCATGAAGAGGGTGAGCAAAGGCTAGCCCGCTGAAAAACGAAAATCAATGAACATTTTCGTTATTGTTCAGAATTCATCAAGAGGGCATGACCGTCAGCGCTGCTGTGGCCCCGCCCGCAGCCCCGCCAGCAGCAGTGCCATCACGCCGTCCAGCTCCCGCCGCAGCGATGGCAGGTCGAGATGACAGAAGAGCTGCGGAAACCGGAATTTCGTCGTCGCGCTCTGGATCATCTCGGCTAAGAATTCGGCATCGTCGATGGCGCGGAAATGGCCGCTCTCTTCGCCGTCGCGCAGGATCTGAACGATGTGCTCGCGTTCCAGCGCGAACATGCGGTTCATGAAAAGTGGCCGTTCCTCGTCCAGAATGATGGCGAGTTCCATGATCTTGTCGTCTTTCTCCAGGAGCTCAAAGCTTCGTTCCAGCAAGGCCAGCCGCGTCTTCACCAGCCTTTCCGGAGGGCTCAGGCGCGCATCGCCTGCGATGACATCGTACTCGGCGAAAATCTTGCGGTTCTCCTGCTCGGCAAGCGCCTCGGCAATGTCGAGCTTGGAATTGAAAAACCGGTAGATATTTCCCGCCGACATGGAGCAGTCGCGCGCAATCTCAGCCATTGTGGTTTTCGCGTATCCATAGTGTAGGATACGCGCCATTGCCGCCTCGAGAATCGCGTCGCCGGGGTTTTGCTCTTCGCTCATGGGACGGAAGATTATCGCAGATGTCTGAATCTTCAACACAATCTTCAGCGTCCACGCCGTTCGCACGGATCGGTGTCCTCGGCGGCGGCGCGTGGGGGACAGCGTTGGCCTGCGTCGCGCTGAAGGCCGGCCGGGATGTTCGCCTCTGGGCGCGCGAACCTGAAGTGTGCGCGGCGCTGTCGGCCGGGCAGGGCAATCCGCTCTACCTTCCAGGCGTTGCACTGCCGCCAATCCCCGCCTCCACCGCTTTGTCAGACCTTTCAGGGTGCGATGCCATTCTCGCCGTCGTGCCTGCGCAGTTCGCCGCGCCGGTCTATCGCGCGCTGTCGGCAGAGATTGCCGGCCCGGTGGCCGCCGCGCTGTGCGCCAAGGGGATAGAGCAGGA
>JBGSUF010000352.1:0-2422 GCA_041736285.1 Hyphomonadaceae bacterium
GGGCGGGGCAGCCTGCGCGGCGGGCGGCGGCGGCGGACGGATGCCGAGAAGCTCTTCCTGGACAAATTCCGACGCGTTGGAGATGCCGCGCCCTGTCGCAGCAACGTCCTTTCCGACGCCGGCAATGGTGTTGCAACCGGCGAGCGCGGTGAGGAGGGCGAGCGGGGCGGCGAGGAAGATCATTCGCATCATATCGGCTCCGTAACGAGGCGGGTGGCCTGAAGATGGACGAGCACGGCGCGTGCGACAAGCCGATTTGCAAAGCCGCGACTCCCTGCTAGATGCCGGTGCATGAAAACCGCCGTTCTCGTCTTCCCCGGCTCCAACTGTGACCGGGACGCCGCCACCGCACTGCAAGCGGTGACAGGGCAGGCCCCCGCCATGGTCTGGCACAAGGACACCGACCTGCCGGACGGGCTGGACCTTGTGATGGTGCCGGGCGGGTTTTCCTATGGCGATTATCTGCGCTGCGGGGCGATGGCGGCCAATTCGCCCATTGTCGCAGCGCTGAAGGCGTTCGCCGGGCGCGGCGGCTATGTGCTCGGCGTTTGCAACGGCTTCCAGATCCTGACGGAAACGGGGATGCTGCCGGGCGCCCTGTTGCGCAATGCCGGGCTGAACTTTGTCTGCCGCCCCGAGCGGCTGCGGGTGGAGAGCGCCAACACGAGCTACACCGCCGCTTATGCGGGACGTGAGGAGATCATCCTGCCGATTGCGCATCATGACGGCAATTATTTTGCCGATGCGGCGACGCTTGACCAGCTCGAGGGCGAGGGCCGGGTGGCCTTTCGCTATGCCGACAATCCCAACGGATCGGCGCGCGACATTGCGGGCGTGCTGTCGGAAAATGGCCGCGTGCTCGGCATGATGCCGCACCCGGAGCGCGCCATCGGCGGACATGAGGGCGGCAGCGACGGACGCGGCCTGTTCGACAGCCTTTTCGCGGCGGCGTGAGGCCATCACACCGGACGCGCGAACAGATGGGTTTCCGGTCAACCTGAAATAGGTTTATCGTCTGCTTTCCGGTGCATGAGCGAGGGGAGCACATCATGGCCAGCTATGAGCAGGAAAGCCGGGCTGCGGGGCGCGAAGTCCTGCCAGACCTGACGCGGGCGTTTGCACTCTTCGGGATCGCGCTCGTCAATGTCGGGGTTTTCGCCTGGCCGATTTACAACGGCTATGCGGCGGGGGGCCTCGAAACGATGCTCGACCGTGCGGCCTATTTCGCCGTCGGGGCTTTCTTCCTCCTCAAATCCTACAGCCTGTTTTCATTCATGTTCGGCGTGGGTTTCGCCTATCAGATGACGGCGGCGCAAAAGCGCGGCGTCGGCTTTGCCGGGCGTTACTGGCGGCGGATTGCCGGGCTGCTCGTGCTGGGCATCATCAATGTGGTGTGCCTGTTTATCGGGGATATTCTGGTCGTCTATGCCGTGATGGGGAGCTTGCTCTTCCTGTTTCGCAATGCCGGCACCAGGACGCTGATCAACTGGGGCAAGTGGATTTACGGTCTGCAGGTGGTCGTTGTCGTGCTGATGGCCACGGCATGGTGGATGGGCATGAGGTTTGCGCCCGAGGAGATGGCGGCGACGGTGACCGAGATGGACGCGATGGAGGCGGCGTCGGCTGCGGCCTTTGGCGCGGGCAGCTTTGCGCAGGCGGCGCAGCACCGGTTTGCCGAGTGGAGTTCGTCTTTTCCGATGATGATCATGTTTCAGGGGATCGGGGCGTTTGCATTTTTCCTGCTGGGCCTGTCCGCAATGCGCAGCGGGGTAATCTCCGACCCCTCGGCGGCGATCTGGCGCACGGCTCGTCGGCTGTGGCTGCCGCTCGGGGTGGCGGGGAGCATGGTCGGCGGCTGGCTGTTGGTCAGCGCGGGCGGAATGGCCGACCCTAACGCCCTCATCGGGATCGCCTTGGTGACACTGTTCAGTCCGCTCTCATCGGCCGGCTATGTCGGGCTGATCGCGAAATGGGCGGCGGGGCCGGGCGGGCCGGTGCGCGATTTCATGGCGCGCGCGGGGACGTCCTCGCTGACGGCCTATCTGATGCAGGGCTTGCTGTTGTCGCTGATCTTCAGCGCTTACGGGCTGGGGCTTTATCAGGCGCATGGCGCGGCGGTCTGCGTGGCGATCGGGGCGGGAGTGGCTGTGTTCTCGCTGGTTTTCTGCAGCCTCTGGCGGCTGAGATTCCGGCGCGGGCCGATGGAGGCGATCCTGCGGTCATGGACCTATCTTGGCGCGCGGTGAGGCCATTGCGCCAGGCGGGCTTGGCGCTAGTGTGACCTGCGACAACGAGACCAAGGCTGGAGGGAATGGCATGCGGCTTTTCATGATATCGGGCACACTGGCGCTGGCGCTGGCGCTGGCGCTGGCGGCGTGTGGCGACAAGTCCGCTCCGCAGGACGTCGCGGAGGCGCCGGCGG
>JBGSUF010000372.1:0-5829 GCA_041736285.1 Hyphomonadaceae bacterium
GGGCGGCGGTGTCTGCCGCGTCCACGGGCGCATGCGCGGGCGCTGACTGAGCCGAACGACAGGACGCCGGGCACAGCACGCTGTTTGTCTGGCACGTCGCCTTAACCGTTTTCGTGGCAGGGGGTAGCTGCTGCACTCACCGTGCGCGATGCCTGCCGGCCATCATGGCGCAATTCTTGCGTCTGTGGCGCTGCGCACGCATCGCGTCGACTGCCGGTGCGCAGCCGGCAGACGGAAAGGACCATTGATGGGCGTTGAACTGATCGGACTTATCATCGTCGCGGTGGGCGGGCTTGCTCTGCTGCATTCGGCGCGATTGTCCTTCACCGTCTTCGCCATCGCCGCCTTGCTGCAGGCTGCGGCGGCCATATTGATGGGCGGGGCAAACATCACGCCCGGCCACCTCGCGCTGGGCTTTTTCGTGCTGGCCATCCTCATCCGTCAGGGTGGACTTGCAGGCGCGCTGCAGTCGGTGGTGTTCCCGCGACCGGGCTTCTGGCTGCTGCTGGCAACGCTGTGGGGCGTGTTCTCGGCCATTATCATGCCGCGTTTGTTCTTCGGGCAGTTTGAGGTCTATCCGCTCGGCATCATGAACAGTCTAGGCATCATCGCAAAGATACCGCTGTCGCCGGTCGGATCCAACATCAACCAGTCGATCTACTGGATCGGCAATCTGTTCGCCTTCATGGCCGTTGCTTCGATGGCGCGTTCTCCGCGCATGATGGATGCCGCCGCCAAGGGCGTGCTCGCGATGATTATTGCAAACCTGGCACTGGTGCTGATCGACCAGTTCACATTCGCCATCGGAGCGCCGCAGCTTCTCGATTTCATCCGCAACGCCGAATATGGCCAGCTTTTCCACGCGACGGTGCTGGGGATGAAGCGCATCACCGGCTCCTTCCCCGAGGCATCGTCCTATGCGACCATCGGCATGGGGCTGTTTGCCTTTGCGTTGCGGTTGTGGCGCGGCGGGGTCATGCCCACCGTATCGGGGTGGCTGGCGCTGGCCATGTTCGTGACGCTGCTGCTGTCGACCTCCTCGACCGCATATATCGCGCTCGCGCCGTATCTTGCAGTGGTCTACATGACGGCCGTGGCCGGGACCGACCCGGTGATGCCGGGCGGGCGCAAGTCGCAGTCGCGACGGGGCGTGTTCATTTCCTTCGGCCCGCTCGCCGTGCTGGGAATTGCCTGCCTTCTGGCGCTCCGGCCAGACCTGATGGACGGGATTGGCGAGTTCTTCGACCAGAGTCTTGGCAGCAAGCTGCAATCAGACAGCGGCGAGGAGCGCACGCGCTGGAATCTCGGCGGCATCGAGGCGATACTGAGCACTTACGGGCTCGGCGCTGGGCTTGGCAGTGTCCGGACCTCCAGCTTCCTGCTCGGCCTGCCGGCCAATGTGGGCCTTTTCGGAGCGCTGCTGTTCGGCCTTTTTCTTTATGGTATGTTCGACCCGGAGCGCTCCCGGCGCTTCCTGCGTCGATCACCGCAGAGCTCTCAGATCGCTGCTGCGGGACGTTCGGCGTGCTTTGGCATACTTCTTGCGGCGATTGCTTCAGGCGGGACGGCAGACCTCGGGTTGGTCTTCTTCATTTTCGCCGGCCTTGCAAGCGCAACGGCCTTTTATCGCGGCCAGGTTCCGGCCACGACTTACGCAGTGCCTGCGGCAGGCGATGATGTGGCCGGCCCTGGCGGACTGGACGCGGATGACAGGCCGGAGGAGCAAATCGGCCCGAGGCCGGGAGCGACGATCATATGAGAATGAGACACAACGGAATGAGCCGGACAGATATCGACCGCATTGTTGTCCTTCATGATTACGCCACGCCGGAAGGCGGCGCCGGCGTGCTGGCGCTCGCGTCGGCCGAGCATTACAAGGCTGCCGGCTACAAGGTCACTTATATTGCCGGGTCGGGCAGCTCACCGGACATTGAGCGGCTGGGCGTCGATTTCGTCGGGCTGGGTCTTGAGGGCCTGCTCAAAACAGGCGCGATGACGGCGTTGCGCCAGGGGTATGACAATGCCGACGCCGCGCGGCTGGTGGATGACTGGATCACCGCCAACGATACGCCGGGAACGGTGTACCATCTGCACAACTGGTCGCAGATTCTGTCGCCGTCCATCTTCGCGCCGCTGCAGCGTGTCGCTGGGCGCACGGTGGTCACCTGTCACGACTTTTTCAACATCTGCCCGAATGGCGGATACGTGCATTTCGGCAAGAGCGAGATCTGTGACAAGAAGGCCTTCAGCCTTGGTTGCACGCTGAGCCAGTGTGACCGGCGCTCGACCTTGCACAAATACTGGAGGCTCGCGCGCCTCCACCACCATCACAAGCTGGCGCAGCCGTCGACGAGCGACTTCACATGGGTCTTCCTGCATGAGGGCATGCAGAAGACCAGCACGTCGATCGGCTTTGATGCGCCGGACATGCGCACCATCCGCAACCCCGTGAAAGCCTGGTCCGAAACGCGGGTCGAGGCGGAACGCAACGCCGACTTTCTGTTCGTTGGCCGCATCGGCAAGGACAAGGGCGTCGATCTGGCGCTTGACGCGACAAAGCGCGCCGGGATCGGCCTGACCGTGATTGGTGACGGCGATCTTCGCGAGGAGGCCGAAGCCTTCTACACGCACGCGCGTTTTGTGGGTCGCAAGACGCCGGACGAGATCACCCGGTATGCTCGAAAGGCGCGCGCGCTGCTGATGCCGAGCCGGATGCTGGAGCCGTTTGGCCTGGTGGCGCTGGAGGCTGCGATGAGCGGTGTGCCCGTGATCCTGACGAACAAATCCTATCTGGCCGCAGAGCTTGAGCGGATCGGCGCCGGGCTTGGGGCGTCGGTGCGCAATGTAGAAAACTTCTCCGGCGCCATCCGGCTGCTCGCGGGCAATGACCAACTCGCCGAGGTGATGAGCCGGGCCGGGTTTGAGCACGCCGGGAAGCTGTGCAACACGTATGAGAGCTGGACCGGGGCGTTTCTCGACTTGTTTCGGGAGAAACTTGGTCTGAAACGGCTGCAGGAGGCCGCCGAATGAGATCTGATCGCCATCTGGACGACGAAGCTGAACTCGACGCGCTGGAGGCGCTCGACCGTGTCCTCGAAGAATTGCGGCGCGAATTTCGGGCCAATCCGGAGTTTGCCTATCGTGTGGTCAAGGCACTTGGCGCGTCTGTGAGCTTTGAGAGCCAGCACGCCGCCAAGCTGCTCAACCTGCGTGAACTGGCCGCAACCCACAGCGAAGAAGACTTCCGCGCGGCGCTGGACGGTCTGACACCGGCGGAATTGCGGGCCACCGCGCGTGCCAGCAATCTGGCCACGACGGTGGACATGAAGGGGCGGGCCACGGACGCCATCATCACCATGCTGCATGAGCGCGCGACGGCAAAGAGCGCCGAGCGGCAGTTCAAGGCGAAGAAACCCGGCTGAACCTCTTTGCCGGAGCGCGGCGGGGCAGACGGCCCCGCTTTGGCTACCGACCGGCGAGGCGCAGGAAGCGGTCGCGCATGTCCTTGTCAGTCTTGAACACGCCGGTGAACTGGGTCGTGATTGTCGAGACGTGCGTGTGGTGAATGCCGCGCGTGGTCATGCACTGATGGACAGCGTCGATCAGCACCGCGCAGCCCATCGGCGCCAGGCTTTCAGTGATGGCGTCACAGATCTGCGCCGTCATCGTCTCCTGCGTTTGCAGGCGCTTGGCGAAAATTTCCACCACGCGGGCGAGTTTTGATATGCCGACCACGGCGCGGGTCGGCACATAGGCGACATAGGCCTTTCCGAGGAAGGGGGCCATGTGGTGCTCGCAATGGCTTTCCACCTCGATCTCGCGGAGCATGACCATGTCGTCATAGCCCTGCACGTCCTCGAACGTGCGCGAGAGATAGGTCACAGGATCCTCGTCATAGCCCTGAAACCACTCGCGATAGGCGTTGACCACGCGCTTGGGCGTGTCGATCAGTCCCTCGCGGCGCGGATCGTCCCCGGCCCAGGCGATGAGCGTGCGCACGGCCTCCTCGGCCTGCTCGCGCGACGGACGGATTGGGGGGTGTTGCGGCCGGGATTCGTCTTTGGGCGATATGGCGTCCATGGCAGTGGGGTGCTCCGTGTCGTGAGGCATGCAGGCACCGCCCGTATGAAACCCTCGTTCATTATTCAATATACGGACTGAAAGGGACATTTCCAGCTTTCCGGCAGGGAAGGCGGCCTTTATACCCTGCGCGTGAGACAAGAGAGCGGAGACCGCCTTGCCGATACGCCTTTACAATACGCTCGCGCGTGAAAAGCAGACCTTTCGGCCCACCGATCCGCGCCGCGTCACCATGTATGTGTGCGGCCCGACGGTGCATAACTATGCCCATATCGGCAATGCGCGTGCCGGCGTGGTGTTCGACACGCTGTTCCGGCTTTTGCGACACGCTTACGGGGCTGAACATGTCCTCTATGCGCGCAACATTACCGATGTGGATGACAAGATCATCCAGCGCAGCGCCCAGACCGGCGAGGCGATCCCGGTGCTGACCGAACGCTTCGGGCGGATCTACAATGAGGACCTTGCACAACTCAACGTGCTGACGCCAACGCTGGAGCCGCGCGCGACCGGGCATATCGGGGGGATGATCGCCCTGATCGCGACGCTGATCAACAAGGGCCATGCCTATGTCGGCGAGACGGGCGTGTGGTTCTCGGTGCCGTCCATGCCGGACTATGGCAAGCTGTCGCGGCGAAAGCCGGAGGACAATGAGGTCGGCGCGCGTGTTGCGATCGACGCGGACAAGCGCGATCCGGCCGATTTTGCGCTTTGGAAATTTGCCAAGCCGGGTGAGCCGGCTGATGCTGTATGGGACAGCCCATGGGGCGAGGGGCGGCCGGGCTGGCATATCGAGTGCTCGGCAATGACCGCCGCGCTGCTCGGGGAGACCATCGACATCCATGGCGGCGGCGCGGACCTGCAATTTCCTCATCACGAGAACGAGATTGCCCAGTCCGAATGCGCCCATGGCGTGCCGCTGGCCCGTTTCTGGATGCACAATGGCTTTCTCGACATGGACGGCGAGAAGATGAGCAAATCCCTCGGCAATGTCGTGCTGGTGCATGAACTGGTGAAGGCCTGGCCCGGCGAGGTGTTGCGGTTTGCGCTGCTGTCGGGCCATTACCGCGCGCCGCTTGACTGGACGGATGACCTTGTCGACCAGGCGCGCACGACGCTTGACCGGCTTTACGGCGCGCTGCGGCGGGTCGGGACGGTTGAGGCCGCAGAGGGGACGCCGGACTGGCGGGTCGAGAAGGCGCTTTGCGACGATCTCAACACGCCCGAGGCGATGGCGGCCATGTCAGCCTATGCCACGGTCGCCAATGCGGCCGCCGATCGCGGTGACCTCGCAACAATGGCGGCGGCCCGGCGCGACCTGGAGGCGGGCGGCGCCTTGCTGGGCATATTGCAGTCGACGCCGGAAGCCTGGGAGAAGGGCGCAGATGCCGACGACAATGCCCGGATCGACACGCTGATCGAGGCCCGGCTGGCGGCCCGGCGTCTGAAAGACTGGGCCGAGGCTGACCGCATCCGCGACCAGCTCGCCGCCGAGGGCATCGAGATCATGGACGGCGCAGGTGGCTCGACCTGGCGTCGGGGCTGATATTGGCCGGGTGTTGTCAGGCTCTGGGGTGGGCCGCCTTGTGGATGGACTGCAGGCGCGCGGCGTCGACCCCGGTATAGACCTGCGTTGTCGACAGGCTGGCATGGCCGAGCAGGGTCTGGATCGCGCGAAGGTCTGCGCCGCCGGCCAGAAGATGCGTGGCGAAGGCGTGGCGAAGGGCATGCGGCGTGGCCGTGGCGGGC
>JBGSUF010000398.1:0-1561 GCA_041736285.1 Hyphomonadaceae bacterium
CGCAGGCCAGCGGCCTCGACGCGGGCTTCGGCGGCAGCAATGTCCGGTCTGCGCGACAACAGCAGGAGCGGGTCTCCGCCGGCCTTGACAGGGGCGAGCGCCGGCAGAGTGTCATTGGTCAGGACATTGCCCGCGGGATAACGGCCAAGCAGGACTTCCAGCGAGCGCGCGGCAAGACCGACCCGCAAGGTCTGGTTGGCAATGTCGGCCTCCGACTGCGCGACGGCAGAGCGTGCGGTGCGAACATCAAGCGCCGTTGCGCCGCCAAGCGAAAGGCGGCGGTCGGTCAGCTCCAGCGTGCGGCGACGCCGCTCAAGCGCGAGTTCGGTCACGCGCAACTGGCCGAGTTCGGCCTTCAGGTTGAACCACGCGATCGCGGTCTGGCTGGCGATGGACAGCTCGGCGGCGGCGAGATCGGCCTCAGACGCCATCAGGTCGAGCCGGGCCGCACTGACGCCGGTCCGCAGACGGCCCCACAGATCGGCCTCCCAGTCCGCGTTCAGGCCAAGGCCGAGACTGCTCGTGGTCCGCAGGTCATCAAAACCAAAGGCCGAACCGCCAACGCTGCCACTGGCCGACACGTTGGGAAGCGTGCGTCCGTAAATGCTGCGGGCGTTGGCGCGGGCGGCGTCGACGGCGGCAATACGGCCCTCAATCGTCGGATTACCGGCCAGCGCCTCAAGGATCAGGGACTCGAGCGCGTCGTCATTGAACTGTTCCAGCCAGTTGTCCATCGGCGCCGCGCTGGCAATGGCGTAGGCCTGATATTGCGGCGGCGCGGGCGGAAGCTTCGGGCTCAGTTCGACGGGCTGACCGCCAAAGGAGGCGCAGCCGGTTGCCGATAGGCCACCAGCCAGCGTGAGAAGTGTAAGCGTGTGTCGCATCTGACCCCTTTCAAAGCGCGCGACTGATCGGATAAATCCGCCCGCACCGAAAGTCAACAAAGAATTATCGAAAAACAATAATGAACAAGTGATGTGAATTCCGTCCGCTGACTGTCATAATCATGAGACCGAAACGCTTCATGTTGCCCGATCAACCGATCAGACCTCCGTACGGGAACCGACAGCCATCATGGCGACTCAACTCAGCCATCCACACGAAAACGCCAGGGACGGCTTGCCTCGCAAGGATCGCGCAGGCAAGGCCCGCGGTGGATCCGACACTGTTGCCGAGAGTGAGCGGGCCCCGCTGGTGGCTCCGCTGGTTGCCCGGAGCGGGCGCGGCCAGGACGTCACGGTGATTGTCAGCATTGCCGGCGCTGTGCTGATCCTTTTGGCGGTGTCAGGCACGCTGGGATGGGTCGAGGCGATCACGGCCTTCATGGTGCTTTTTCTCGCCAGCATGGCTTATGTCGTCGCCACCGGGTCTCGTCCGGACCCGATGCAGGGCAAGCCCGCCATCGTGCGCGAGGAAGAAGCCCCAAGCACGCGCAGCGACCGCGAAGTTGTCGAGAGCGTCCTGATGCGGCTGGCGGTTCCGGCCTTTGCCGTCGATTCCCGCCGCCGCGTCGTCGTGGTCAATCCGCCGGTGCGCGCGCTGCTGCGGCTCGGTCCGATGC
>JBGSUF010000418.1:0-10711 GCA_041736285.1 Hyphomonadaceae bacterium
TGCGACCACTGATGAGGCCGAGTCCCGCACCCGTCCCACCCGCGCCGCGCCGTCCCCGGTTGACACAAGCGAGGCTGAAGCGGCTGACGATGCGCTCGGCGCGCTCGGTGGTCGTCTCAAGAAAACCAAGGATCGCCCCGAGGCTGATCGCGCCGTCGTCGCCAAGCCGCGCGCCGAAAAGCGCGAACGTCGCAAGCTGACCATCAACTCCGTTCTCGATGATGATGATGGCGGGCGGCAGCGCTCGCTGGCATCGGTCAAGCGGGCCCGCGAGAAGGAACGCGAGCGCCGGATGGGCGGCTCCGGCCAGCCGCACAAGACGGCCCGGGAAATTCGTCTGCCGGAAACGATCACCGTGCAGGAACTTGCCAACCGCATGGCCGAACGGGCTGCGGCAATCGTCAAGTTCATGTTCCAGCAGGGCGAGCCTGTCCGCGTCAACGACATCATCGACGCCGACACGGCCGAGCTGATCATCGAGGAATTCGGCCACATCGCCCGTCGCGTCTCCGACAGTGACGTCGAGATCGGGCTTGAAGGCGAGCGTGACGCGGTGGAACTGCTCAAGCCCCGTCCCCCGGTCGTGACCGTGATGGGCCATGTCGACCACGGCAAGACGTCGCTGCTGGACGCCATGCGCCAGACCGATGTGGCGGCCGGCGAAGCGGGCGGCATCACCCAGCATATCGGCGCCTATCAGGTGCAGGTGAAATCCGGCGAGAAGATCACTTTCCTCGACACGCCGGGCCACGCGGCCTTCTCGTCGATGCGCGCACGCGGCGCCAACCTCACCGACATCGTCATCCTCGTCGTGGCGGCCGATGACGGCATCATGCCGCAAACCATCGAGGCGATCAGCCATGCCCGGGCGGCGAAGGTGCCGATGATCGTGGCGGTCAACAAGATGGACAAGCCGGGCGCCAATCCGCAGAAAATCCTGACCGACCTTCTCCAGCATGACGTGCAGGTCGAGGCGATGGGCGGCGAAGTCCAGGTTGTCGAAGTGTCGGCCCTCAAGAAGACCAATCTCGACGGGCTGATCGAGGCAATCTCGCTGCAGGCCGAAGTGCTCGAACTTCTGGCCAATCCCGACCGCGAGGCCGATGGCGTCGTGATCGAAAGCCAGCTCGACAAGGGCCGGGGCCCGGTCGCCACCGTTCTGGTGCGCCGTGGCACGCTGAAGCGCGGCGATATCGTCGTTGCCGGGGCCGAATGGGGCAAGGTGCGCGCGCTCGTCAATGAACGTGGCCAGCAACTCAAGGATGCAGGCCCCGCCGTTCCGGTGGAACTTCTCGGCCTGTCCGGCGCGCCCGATCCGGGTGAACCGTTCGTCGTCGTCGAGAGCGAGGCAAGGGCCCGTGAGATCACCGCCTACCGTGATCGCCTGAAGCGCGAGAAGTCCGGCGTCGGCTCCGGCGCGCGGGCATCGCTCGAACAGCTTCTGTCGCGTCTGAAGGATGGCGCGGTCGAAACCAGCGAACTGCCCATCGTGCTGAAGGCCGACGTGCAGGGCTCGGTGGAGGCCGTCACCCAGTCGCTTGACCGGATTTCGACCGAGGAAGTGCGCGCGCGCGTCATTTATGGCGCTGCGGGCGGTATTTCCGAAAGCGATGTGCTGCTGGCCAAGTCGTCGGGCGCGCCGATCTTTGCGTTCAACGTCCGCCCGAACAAGCAGGCCAAGGATCTCGCCGAACGCGAAGGCGTGGAAATCCGGTATTACTCCATCATCTACAATCTGCTCGATGACGTGAAAGACACGCTGTCGGGGATGCTGGCCCCGGAGAAGCGCGAAAACTTCATCGGTTACGCGCAGATCCTCGAAGTCTTCAACATCACACGCGTCGGCAAGGTGGCCGGGTGCCGGATCACAGAGGGCGTGGTCAAGCGCGGCTGTGGTGTTCGCCTGCTGCGCGACGATGTCGTGATCCACGAAGGCAAGCTGAAGACGCTGAAGCGCTTCAAGGACGAAGTGGCAGAAGTCAGCAATGGCATGGAATGCGGCATGGCATTCGAGCGCTATGACGACATCCGCGCGGGTGACCAGATCGAATGCTTCACGATCGAGGAAATCAAGCGCCGCCTCGCCTGATCAGGGGCGCGCTTCCGGGGCTTGCTTCCGGGGGCCGCGTCGTCGGCCGGAAACAGACAGGAGCGGGGCATGCGCAGGCATCGCCCCGCTTCTTTGCGTCATCGCCCGGCAATCGCGGCAACTGACAATCGGCTGCGCACGTCACTTGCAGCCGGGCCTTTGCTGCTGCATCTTCCGGCCCGGGACAGTAGGCAGGACGTCCGCAATCCGGGGGATGGACGCACCGGCGCGGCAAAACACATGAGGCGGATACGCGAGACCTGTCGGCGGCCAGTCGACCAGGATCGCTTTACGTCTGGAGGGCTAGGGACGGATGGCTGAGGAATACGGGGCAGCAGCCGACGACGAGGAACGGTCGGATGCTGTCGATGTGCGGTTTCAGTGGACGATTGAGGCTGTGGAGCAAACCGCGCGCTACGTCTCCGGTCTGGTCCGTAACCGTCGCGAGACGATCATACGCGGCGCCGTGCTGATAATCGTCGCGCTGGCCATCATCGTCGCGCTGATGGTGATCTTCCCGCATTACGAACACTGGCAGGTGCTGGCCATCGCGGCGGCGGCGCAATCGGTGTCCATCGCCACGCAGGCCCTGTTCGTTCGCGGCCAGCAGGCCATGCGCCGCAAGCTTGCGGAGAAGGATTACCGCCGCGTCGAATGGTCGACGGTGACGGTCGGCGCCGAGGGTGTTTTCCTGCGCAACGAGACGCGCGATGAGTTCCTGTCCTGGTATGGCGTCAAGGCGATCCATGATGCCGAGGGCCTCGTTTATTTCGAGCACGGCGGGCTGATGGGCATAGCGGTGCCGGATGGCGCGTTTCGGAATCGTCAGGACAGGGAAGATTTTCTCGCCGTTGCAAAGGGTTTCTACACCCGCAGGGGCGAACATCTGCCGTTGTCGGTCAATCCGGCACAAACCCTTGAAGACATGCCGCGTCCGTCGCGGCTCAACTGAGGCTGCAGACATTGGATATTTCGGCGATGACGCTGACCGGCCGGGTCCGGCCGGGCGAACTGCGCAAGGCGCTGTCGAGCCAGCGCAAGGGCTTTGTCGGCCCGACCACCATCTACTATGCCGGCGTGACCGCCCCGATCATCTCGGCCGCCATGGCGCTGGTGACGCGCACCGCGCTGGAGCATATCGGAGCCAACCTGTACTGGACGCTGATGATCTCGGCGCTGACCGCCTGTTTTGCGGGCATTGGCTGGTATGTGATCTTCATGCGCTGGTCGGCCGGCAACAGTTTCGGCCGGGAATCTGAAACCGAGGTCGAAACGGCGGTGCGTCTTGCGCCTGATGCGCTGGTGGTGGTGCGCGGCTCTGTCGAAACTCGCATCGGCGCGCCGGCCATACGAGGGCTTGCGCAAACCCCCCGCCACGTCCATGTGCAGCTTGACGGTGCGAGCGACGTGGTGATCCCCGCGCGCTGGTTTCCGGACGCAGCCTCACAGGCTGCTTTCGTCTCCGCATTGAAGGACATGGCGGGACTCGACTGAGACATCGGGCCGCCGGATTGAAGGAGGGCCTGAACATGGGCTCCAGACGTTTTCCGCAATCGGGCGCGGGGCCGACCCAGCGCATGCTGCGCGCGGGCGAACTGATCCGCCATGCGCTCGTCGACATCATGGCCCGCGAGGATTTTCGCGATCCCGACCTGATCGGCGTTTCGGTCACGATTGGCGAGGTTCGCACATCGCCTGACCTCAAGCACGCCAACGTGTTCTGTGCGCGGCTTGGCGGCGGGGATGCGACCACGCTCGCCAAGGCGCTGAACCGGGCGTCGGGATTCCTGCGCGCGCGCCTCGCCCGTGAGGTCGAGCTGAAATACACGCCGATGCTCCACTTTATCCCCGACACCAGCTATGACGATGCCGAGGAGATGGAGACGCTGCTGCGCTCGCCGGAAGTCGCCCGCGACACCCGGTCACAAAGCGGCGCCGACGCATCGGATGGCGAGGAGGAATGAGTGCGACATATCATCGGGCTGGGACTGGCGCTGCTGCTTGCGGCCTGCGCGACACGCGGGGGTGAGCCGGCGGTGGACATGGCGCGGGCCGATTCGGCACTTCCGGCGGGCGGCGTGATCGTGATCGCCCATCGCGGCGCCAGCGGCGAGCGCCCCGAACACACGCTCGAAGCTTATCGTCTGGCGATTGCGCAGGGCGCCGACTTCATCGAACCGGACCTTGTGATGACGCGCGACGGCGTGCTGGTGGCCCGTCACGACCCGTGGCTGTCGGACTCCACCGATGTCGCGACCCGTCCTGAGTTTGCGGGCCGCCGCCGCACCGTCATCAGCCCCGACGGCGCGCCGGTGAATGACTGGTGGGCTTGGGACTTCACGCTGGCCGAACTGCGCACGCTGAAGGCGACCCAGACGCGTGATGGCCGCGACCGGCGCTATGATGGGCAATACGACATCCCGACCTTTGCCGAAATCATCGCGCTGGCAGGGGCCGAGGGCGACCGCCGCGGCCGTGTTGTCGGCCTCTATCCGGAGACCAAATGGCCGATCGAGCACCTCGCCATGGGCCTTGTGATGGAGGATGCGCTCGTCACCGCGCTGGAAGCGGCCGGTCTGACGGGCGCTGATGCTCCCGTCTATGTCCAGAGCTTTGAGCCGACCATACTGCAGCGCCTCGACAAGCGGATCGACACGCCACTGGTGCAGCTGGTCTATCCGATCGGCTGGACCGCCGATGGCGCGCTGAGTGTCAGCCTTGAGGTTCTGGCGGCCTATGCCGACGGGGTCGGCCCGTACAAGGCCATCGTGATCGACCCGCAGACCGGCGCACCGACCGGCTATGCCAGGGCCGCGCGCGAACTTGGGCTGGAAGTCCACCCATGGACCTTCCGCGACGATGACCGCCCGGCCTGGGCCGCGACGCCCGAGGACGAGATCCGGGCCGTGATCGAAGCCGGGGCGACCGGCTTCTTTACCGATTTCCCGGCAACAGGCGTGCGCGCTGCCGGCCGGTAAGGCCTGCCATCGCCCGCTTGACCTTGGCCCGCATCACCGCTACGCCGCCGCATCACTGAACGGCCGCGCGTGCGGTCCAGTCGCCCCATTGGCTGCGTTCGATCCGCAGCAAGGCGGGAAAACGTAAGGTATTCATGGCACGCCAGAGAAAACGCAAGGGTGATCCGGTCAACGGATGGCTCAACATCGACAAGCCCGTCGACATGACATCCACCGATGTGGTCAGCATCTGCAAGCGGCTGTTTGGCGCGCAAAAGGTCGGCCATGGCGGCACGCTGGACCCGCTCGCCGACGGCATCCTGCCGCTGGCCTTCGGCGAGGCGACCAAGACTGTGTCCTGGGCCATGGACGGCGACAAGGAATACGTCTTCACCATCGAATGGGGCCGCTCCACCAGCACGATCGACGCTGAGGGCGAGGTAATCGCGACCAGCGATGTGCGCCCGGATGCTGCGCAGGTCGAGGCCGTGCTCGGGCAGTTCCACGGCGTGATCATGCAGGTGCCGCCGAAATATTCCGCGATCAAGGTCGACGGCGAGCGCGCCTATGACCTTGCGCGCGGCGGCGAGGCGTTCGAGCTGAACGCCCGCGAGGTCGAGGTGTTCGAAATCGAAATGATCGACGCGCCGGACAGCGACCATGCGCGCTTCCGCGTCGTGTCCGGCAAGGGCTTCTACATCCGCGCGCTGGTGCGCGATATTGCCGCCGCGCTCGGCGCTGAGGGCTATGTCAGCCAGCTGCGCCGGACCCGGGTCGGACCGTTTGCCGAGGCCGGGTCGATTTCGCTGGAAAAACTCCGCTCGATGGAGCATAAGGACGCTCTGCTGGCGACACTTCTGCCCGTCGAGACCGTCCTGGACGACATCCCGGTTCTGGCCATCGGCGAAGAAGATGCCTTCAGGCTCAGGCAAGGGCGCGAGATCGTCCTCCTGCCCCACATCGTCGACGCATGGCGCATGGATCACTCCTCCCGTCAGTCCGAGGACGAAGCTGCGTCACGCATTGCGTTGGCGAAGCATGGGCAAGAGGCGGTGGCTCTTGGCGAAGTTCGCGCGGGGCGGTTTCAGCCGGTCCGTGTGTTTCAGTTGTAAACCACACGCGGCGCCTTGGCTGGCCCGTCCATCATAGAAAGAAGCACGATGTCGATTACCGTGGCCAAAAAGGCCGAACTGATCAAGAAATACGCCCGCGTCGAGGGCGACACCGGGTCTCCGGAAGTGCAGATCGCGATCCTCACCGAGCGTATCAGCAATCTGACCGAACACTTCAAGACCAACAAGAAAGACAACCATTCGCGTCGCGGCCTGCTTACGCTCGTCGCCACGCGCCGCAAGCTTCTCGACTATCTCAAGTCGAAGAATGAGCCGCGATACCGCTCGCTCATCGAGGAACTGGGCATCCGCCGCTGATCGGGGCCTGAAAAATCACCGCCGGGCCATGGGGGTCCGGCGGTTTGCTTATGTATGGCAGACGAAAGACAGATATGTTCGATATTCAAACCGTGTCGCTGGAATGGGCCGGCCGCACTCTGACACTCGAGACGGGCCATGTGGCACGTCAGGCCGACGGCGCCGTGATGGCGACCTATGGCGAAACAACAGTGCTCGCGACGGTCGTTGGCCGGCGGGACGTGAACCCGGATCAGGATTTCTTCCCCCTGACCGTCAACTACCAGGAAAAATACTTCGCGGCGGGCCGCATTCCGGGTGGCTACTTCAAGCGTGAAGGTCGCCCCACCGAGAAAGAGACGCTGACCTCGCGTCTCATCGACCGCCCGATCCGCCCGCTCTTCGTCAAGGGCTTCAAGAACGAGGTTCAGGTCATCATCACGGCCCTGTCCTATGACGGTGAAAACGATCCTGACATTCTCGGCCTCGTTGCCGCCTCTGCGGCGCTGACGATTTCAGGCCTGCCCTTCACCGGACCGATCGGCGCAGCGCGCGTCGGCTACAAGGACGGGGCCTATATCATCAACCCGACCCATGACGAAGTGAAGGAGAGTGATCTCGACCTCGTGGTCTCCGGCACGCAAGACGCCGTGATGATGGTCGAATCGGAGGCTAAGGAGCTTTCCGAGGACATCATGCTCGGCGCCGTGATGGCGGGGCACAAGTCGTTCCAGCCGGTCATCGACGCGATCATCGACCTTGCGGAAAAAGCGGCCAAGGAGCCGTGGGACATTGCCCCGGTCGATTACTCGGCAGAACTGAAGTCGATCCGCGACATTGTCGGCGCTGACCTGTCGGCGGCCTACAAGATCAAGGACAAGCAGTCACGCCAGGACGCCGTTGCGGCGGCCCGCGTGAAGGCGGCCGAAGCGCTCGTGGCCAACGAGGATCGCCCGAACGGCCTCGACGCGAAGAAATTCAAGTCGGTGTTCAAGGAAGCCGAGGCCGAGGTTGTGCGCGGTGACATCATCCGCACCGGCGTGCGGATTGACGGGCGCAAGCTCGACGATATCCGCCAGATTGTCTCCGAAGTCGGCCTTCTTCCCCGCACGCACGGCTCGGCCCTGTTCACCCGGGGCGAGACGCAGGCCATCGTCGTGGCGACGCTCGGCACATCCGAAGACGAGCAGTACATCGACAGCCTCGACGGGACGTACAAGGAGAAATTCCTCCTGCACTACAACTTCCCGCCCTATTCGGTCGGTGAGACGGGTCGCATGGGCGGCGCAGGCCGTCGCGAGATCGGCCATGGCAAGCTGGCCTGGCGGGCGATGCGCGCCGTTTTGCCGGCGCCTGAGCAATTCCCCTACACCATCCGCGTGGTTTCGGAGATCACCGAGTCCAACGGCTCCTCCTCGATGGCCACGGTTTGCGGCACATCGCTGGCGCTGATGGATGCGGGCGTGCCGATCATCCGTCCGGTTTCGGGCATCGCCATGGGCCTGATCAAGGATCCCGAAGGCGTGGCCGTGCTGTCGGACATTCTCGGCGATGAAGACCATCTCGGCGACATGGACTTCAAGGTGGCCGGCACCACCGAAGGCGTCACATCGCTGCAGATGGACATCAAGATCGCCGGCATCACCGAGGACATCATGCGCACCGCGCTGAAGCAGGCCCATGCCGGGCGTGCGCACATCCTTGACGAGATGAACAAGGCTATGACCGGCTCGCGCAACCAGCTTTCCGCGCACGCCCCGCAGATGATGATGATGATGATCCCGACCGACAAGATCCGTGACGTGATCGGCTCGGGCGGCAAGGTGATCCGCGAGATCGTCGACACCACCGGTGCGAAGGTTTCCATCGAGGATGACGGTTCGGTCAAGATTTCGGCGCTCAACGCCGAGTCCATCGAGGCCGCGCGCAAGTGGATCCACAGCCTGACAGCCGAAGCCGAAGTTGGCGGCATCTATCAGGGCAAGATCGTCTCGATCAAGGATTTCGGCGCGTTCGTGAACTTCTTCGGTGCCAAGGACGGCCTCGTCCATGTCAGCCAGATGAGCGACAAGCGGGTCAACCACCCCAAGGATCTCGTCAAGGAAGGCGACAAGGTCTGGGTGAAGCTTCTCGACTTCGACGAGCGCGGCAAAGTCCGCCTGTCGATGAAGGCGGTCGACCAGGAAACCGGCCAGGAAATAAAATCCGAAGCCGTCGAGGACTGATCTGACGTCACACTTTCCGGGCATGGGACAGTTTTTATGTCCGTGCCCGGAGCAGATGCGGAAAATTCCGAAGCCGCCCCTCGTGGGCGGCTTCGTCTTTTTCTGGCTATAAAATTTATATAAAACAACCATCTGATAACGCGAACTCGGCCGCATACGGCGCAATTTCGCTGAATGAAAAAGTTTGCGAAGCGTATTGACACAAAACTGTCATACGGCGCAGACTGTTTGTCATGGAAATGTCATATGGAAAATCTCTCGCAGCTTTGATTCTCGTCACGGCCGCGTTCGCCGGCTCCGCCCCCCTTCACGCGGCGCCTTCCTCCCCGACGATTGCGGGCCAGCCGGACTGCGCGCTCGATGCCGGATTGCCGACGGGCGTCAAGGATGCCTACGACATGGCGCAGGTCTGTCTCGCCTCGCCGCGCGATGGGCTGATCGTGCGCGGCGACCTTTCCGGCGACCTTGCCACCCTTGGTGAGCGTCATCGGGCGCAGTTCGGCCAGTCACCGCTTCGCCTGCGCGAGAGCCTCGACGCCGCCGCGCTGATTCACGCGATGGACATGGCGACCCGCCAGTTTGCCGCCCATGAGGATTTGGAAGGCCGCAGCCACCCCTATCGCATCCGTCTTCTCGACCGGCGCGTTCTGGTCGGTGCCACCGGTGCGAACATCACCATTCTCCCGGCGGTCGGCACAGACGCGGCGGCAATCTACGCGGCCCTCTCGGCTGACATGGTCAATCTGCGCAACATGTCGCGCGACAGCTTCACCGACACCGGAATCGGCGTGGTGGAGGCCGACGGCCGCATCTACGTCGTTCAGGTCTTCGCGCAGGTCGATGGCGAACTGGATGCGCCGCTGCCGCTGACCATCCAGCCGGGCGCCGATCTGGGCGCTGTCTTCGCCGAAAGCGGGCTGGTGTTTGACGGCTGGGAACTTTCAGGTCCGGACGGCGAGCGCCTGGCGCGCGGGATCAATCCGGTCCTGTCCGATCGCGCCGGCGATGTGCAGGTTGGCTATCTCGAAGTCGCCGTCACCGATGGCGGCGGATACTGGACGCTGAAAGGTCCGCTGACGGGCAACTGATCGGCCAAGGCTCGGCGCAGGCGCAGAGCGGAGTTTGCCGGGGATGGGGCCTTCCTGTCCCCGGCGCGCCCTCTTTCGGGCTTGTTCGTCCGGCGTGAGCGGTGTTAGAGCCGCGCGATGACATCCGCCTTCACACCCCTCATCATCGCCATTGCGGGCGGCTCCGGTTCCGGCAAGTCGACGCTGGCCGATGCCCTCGTCAACGCCTTCGGGCCAGACCGCGCCGTCAAGCTCGGCGAGGACAATTACTACTGGCCCCTGTCGCATTATGGCCGCCCGCAGGACGATGACGCCTGGCGCGCGCTGACGGCGCAGATCAATTTCGATGACCCCGCCTCCAAGGATCTCAGCCTGATGGAGGCTGATCTTCGCCAGCTGAAATCCGGCCGCGTCATCGCCCAGCCCGTCTATGACTATGCCCGCCATGACCGAAAGCCCGGCGAGACCCGCCCCGTTGAGCCGCACGAGATCATCATCCTCGAAGGCATCCACGTGCTCAGCATTCCGCAAATCCGCGACCTCATCGACCTCAGCGTTTATGTCGAGACGCAGGATGATTTGCGCCTTGCCCGGCGGATCCGGCGCGACGTGATCGAGCGCAGGCGCGACATCGACGATGTGCTGCGCCAGTATCTTACCACCGTCAGGCCCGCTCATTACGCCTTCACCTATCCGGCCAAGTTTTCCGCCGATCTGGTGATCGCCGACGAGGGCCTTCCGGCCTATGGCGACGTCCGGCCAAGCCATGATGCGGTGCGGCGGATGATGGCGCCCGTCCTGGCAAAGCTCGCCGTCCGGCCGCCTCAGTAACTGCGCCCGGTGCTTTGCAAGTCCCGAAAAAGCGCCAGATTGGACAGATGAAATCGCGCCCGCTCCTACTTGCCGCCGCTGCTGTGCTTGCCTGCCTGCTGCCCGCGACGGCGCAGATGCCGGGGCGCGGCGC
>JBGSUF010000404.1:0-3709 GCA_041736285.1 Hyphomonadaceae bacterium
TATAGCCGCCGCCACCGCCGCCGCGCGGGCCGCGCTGATAGTCCCGCCCATCATAGGGCGCGATCGAGGAGATGCGGTCTTCAAGGCCGATTTCGTCGAGGTCGGCAATGTCGAAGTCGATCACCTCGCAGGCACCGCGATAGTTGGCGTCCTCGCAGACCAGCCAGGTGCCGCCACGAATGCGGATCGAGCCGGCGCGGTCGTTGAAGCTGAGGTCGGAGAGGTTGGGCACGGGACCATCAATGCCGAGCGTCTGGCCGATGAAGTTGCGCCCGTCAAAGAGAATGATGTCATCGCGGCGGCCGGCGTCCACCACCGGGCCTTGCGGCGTGCCACGCGGAACCGGGCGGAGCGAGGACAGATTGTTGTTAAGGCCGACAACGCCGAGGTCTGGCACGTCACGGTCGATGACGACGCAGTTTCCGGCAAAGCGCGCGTCGATGCACAGCTGCCATGTGCCGCCCTCAACCCGGATCGAGCCGGCGCGGTCATTGAACTGGGCCGCATTCAGGCGCTCGACCGGACCGTCAAGGCGCACCGAGCGCCCGGTAAAGCTCTTGCCCTCATAAAGGACAACGGAGCCGCCGACGATCTCGCCGCCGCCACGTCCCGGTGCCCGTTGGGCATCCGCGGCAAAACCGAGTGACAGGGCGGAAATGGCGCAGGCCAGCGTGGCGAGGCGGGGGCGCAGGCGGGAGGTGGAAACCATGTTGACGGCCTTTCGTCTGATTCTGGCCGACCGGTTGGGCGGCGGACTGTGAGTCAGAATTCGCACAGCCCGCCTGAACCAAGGCCAACGGGCCAGTAAACATTGCATTCACTGACACGCACAGGGCAAGTCCTGATCTGGCGCGTCATCAAACGTGCGCGCCTGAGCCGGGACCTGCCCTGCATTCACTTCATGGGATCACCGAAAGAGCGCTCGAATCGTCCAGATTCGCGCTGGCGGTGATCGGCCAACGGGTCAGCCTTCGCCTTCGATGGCCCCGGCCGGCTCGGCGACAGGCTCCGGCTTCGGTGCATTGCGGGCTTCTTCCTCGGCAGCCTGGCGGGCGGCGAGCTTGTCGGCTTTCTCCTCCGCGCGTTCCTTGGCTTTCACACCGGGTTCGCCGCGCTTGAGATTGGTGCCGTGTGCCCATTTCACCATCGGATTGCCGTCAGCGTCCGGGATGGCGGCAAGGAAGCGGGCGACACGTTCGGTCGGCAGCGCGCCCTTCTTCAGCCAATCGGCGGCTTTCTCGGCGTCGATCTGCACGCGCTGCTCGGAGTCCTTCGGCAGGCGGGGATCATAGGTGCCGACGCGGTCGATGAAACGGCCATCGCGCGGTGCGCGGCTGTCGGCCACGACGATGCGGTAGAAGGGACGCTTTTTCGTGCCGCCGCGGGCGAGACGGATTTTCAGTGCCATGGTTTTGTTCTCCTTGAGTGTCTTATGGCGCTTGTCGGTTTGCGAGAGGACGGACGATCAGTCTTCGCGCAGCTTCTCATGGTGGCGGATCACTTCGGCCACGATGAATTTGATGAATTTTTCGGCGAATTCCGGGTCGAGCCCGGACTCGTCCGCCAGCTCTCGCAGACGGGCGATCTGCCGGGCCTCACGGTCCGGATCAGAGGGGGGCAGGTCATGGACGGCCTTCAGCCGGCCGACGGCCTGCGTGCATTTGAAACGCTCGGCGAGCGTGTGGACGAGGATGGAGTCCAGATTGTCGATCGACTTGCGCAGACGCAGGAGGTCCGGATTGCCGACGCTCACTTCTTTTTCCCTCCGCCAAGGCCGGCAAGACCGCCGGGCAGGCCGCCAAGGCCGGGGGGCAGACCCTTGGGGCCGAGCGCTGAGGGGGCATCTCCGCCAAGGCCGGGCAGGCCGCCGCCCGGCATCGTGCCCGAAACGCCGCGGCCCATCTTCGCAAGGTCGGCGGGGGAGACGCCTGCGCCGCCAAGCGCGTTCATCATGCCCTTCATGCCGCCCTTCTTCATCTGCTTCATCATGTCGGCCATCTGCCGGTGCATTTTCAGCACCTTGTTGACCTCCTGAACCTCGACGCCGGCGCCGGCGGCGATGCGCTTCTTGCGCGAGGCGTTGAGCACGGCGGGCTTGGTGCGCTCCGCCTTGGTCATGGACAGGATGATGGCTTCCTGACGTTTCAGCACATTGTCATTGAGATTGGCGGCGGCGAGCGCCTCCTTTGCCTTCCTGGCACCGGGCATGAAGCCCATAATGCCGGAAAGGCCGCCCATCTTCTGCATCTGGCGGAATTGCTCGGCCATGTCCTCAAGGTCGAACTCGCCCTTGCGCATCTTGCGGGCGAGCCTTTCGGCCTTCTCGGTGTCGATCTGGTCGCCTGCACGCTCCACGAGGGAGACGATGTCGCCGCGCCCGAGAATGCGCCCGGCAAGGCGGGCGGCGTCGAACGCGTCGAGGCCGTCCATCTTCTCGCCGGTGCCGAGAAATTTGATCGGCAGGCCAGTGACGGCACGCATGGAGAGCGCCGCCCCGCCGCGGCCATCGCCATCCATCCGGGTCAGCACGAGGCCGGTCATCTTCAGCCGGTCGTTGAAGCGGCGGGCCGTCTCGACGGCGTCCTGGCCGGTCAGCGCGTCGGCGACCAGCAGGATTTCGGCAGGCCGCGTGATGTCGGCAATCTCGGCCGCCTCGGTCATCATCTGCTCGTCGAGCGTGGTGCGACCGGCGGTGTCGATCATCAGCACGTCATAGCCGCCAATGCGGGCGGCGTTCATGGCGCGGCGGGCGATTTCAGCGGGGAGCTGTCCGGCGATGATGGGCAGGCTGTCAACACCAACCTGCGCGGCGAGGATTTTCAGCTGCTCCATGGCGGCGGGGCGGCGCGTGTCGAGCGAGGCGAGGAGGACGCGCTTGCGGTCGCGGTCATGGATGCGTTTGGCGAGCTTGCCGGTCGTGGTCGTCTTGCCCGAGCCCTGCAGGCCCGCCATCATGATCACCGACGGCGGGCTGTCGATGCGCAACGACGTGTCGGCATCGGTTCCGCCGAGCATGTCGATCAGCCCGTCATGGACGATCTTGACGACCATCTGGCCCGGCTTCACCGAGCGGATGACGTCAATGCCCACGGCCTTTTCGCGAATGCCGGCGATGAAATCCTTGACGACGGAGAGCGCGACATCGGCCTCCAGCAGGGCGACGCGTATCTCGCGCAGGGCTTCGTCGACGTCCTTTTCCGACAGCGCACCGCGCCCGGTGAGCTTGTCGAAGACCCCGCCAAGACGGTCAGTCAGCGTATCGAACATCGCCTGCCACTCCCTTGCCTGTTCCCCGGCCCTTGTGCGCGAGGCCGCGCAGCAGAACATGGGAACGCTCGAATGTCCGCGCAAATGCTCGAAGACCCCGCCGGGCGAAGCTTCGCTGAGCGGGGGGCCTCGCCGGTCTCACGGGACAGGTCAAGGCGCGCTTCGAATTTGCGCGGAATGTCCGGTGTCAGAAGCACACATAGCCCGAAAGATCAACGCCAATCACTGGCGCGGACCGGATCAGGCCGCGATGGCCAGGCTTTCGGTGATGTGCTGGCGGGCGGTCGGCCAGTCCGAACGCAGCATCGAGAACAGGGCAATGTCGCTCCAGCTGCCATCGAGCAGGCGTTGCCACTGCCGCAGCACCCCCTCTCGGGAGGCGCCGAGCCGCTCGATCGCCGCGATGGCGGGCGCGTTGCGCGTGTCGACCGTCCACTCCACC
>JBGSUF010000071.1:0-6712 GCA_041736285.1 Hyphomonadaceae bacterium
CGAGAAGGCCCACAGCGAGCGCTCGTCCCCGCCCGCCCGCGCGCGCAGCCAGTAATGATGGAAGGGCGCGAAGCCGAGCGGCATGCCGACCTCGCCGAAAGCGTGGATGTAGCGCTCGCCCGTCTCGCCCCAGTCGCTGAACTCGATACCGAGCTTGTAGCTGCCCATGGTCTCGCGCAGCAGATCGGCTTCGGAGATGCCGAGATAGGCGAGAAGATGCTGAATCTGGGGGATTGTCGCTTCGCCGACGCCGACGGTTCCGATCACGTCGCTCTCGACCAGATGGATGACGGCCTGCCGGCCGAGCGCCTTCGACAGCACCGCCGCCGCCATCCAGCCCGCCGTTCCACCCCCCACGATTGCCACTCGCCGCATCATGTCCGCCTCGCTTTGCGCCCGTGCCCGCCGGGGCGCACGGCTTCTGCTCTGAAAGCTAAACTTAAACCCCTGCACGCGCCAGACAGCAGATTGCAAATATTTTCATAGACGTTCGTGGCATTCAGGCCACATTCGAAATCCACCGGCAAAAGCACAAAAAATGACAATATATCAACGCACCTACCCTGGCACTGGTGACACTCCCGGAGGCCGCCAAGGTTGCCGCAATGCAGCAAATGACAGTCGTGAAACGCAAACACTTGCGTTTATTGCGCAATTTTGCGATGGTTTTCATGACCCCAAAAAGAGGGAGGAGGAACAGATGTCTGAATTCAAATTGCGTTTCACCGCGCTTGGCTGCGTTTCGATGCTGGCGCTCGCGGGCGCTGCCATCGCTCAGGAGGCCCCGGCCGATCCTGTTGCCGTGACAACTGACGAAGCCACGGAAGAAGCAAAGACCCTCGACACGGTTGTCGTTTCCGGCTTCCGCCAGTCGCTGGCCAACTCCGCCGCCGTCAAGCGCGACAGCGACCTGATCGTCGAGGCGATCACGGCTGAAGACATCGGCAAGCTCCCGGACATCTCGATCGCCGAATCGCTCGCCCGCCTGCCGGGTCTCGCCATCCAGCGCATTGACGGGCGCGGCCAGCAGCTTTCCATCCGCGGCCTCGGCCCGGACTTCAACTCCGCCATCCTCAACGGCCGCGAGCAGGTCACCACCGGTGACAACCGCGGCGTCGAGTTCGACCAGTTCCCGTCGGAACTCCTGTCGGGCGTCCTCGTTTACAAGACCCCGGATGCCACGCTGATCGGTCAGGGCCTGATGGGCACGGTCGACCTGCGCACCATCCGCCCGCTGTCCCAGAAGGATCGCGTTCTGGCTGGCGGCGTGCGCTATGAGTGGAACGACCAGGGCGCGCTGAACGCCGGTTCCGACGATAGCGGCTACCGCCTCAACGGCATTTATGTCGACCAGTTCGCCAATGACACGATGGGCGTCGCTATCGGCTTTGCGACCATGTCGACCCCGACGCAGGCCAACATCTTCAACGCCTGGGGCTATCCCAACGCGGCCGACGGCAACCTCGTCATCGGCGGCTCCAAGCCCTACGCCAAGTCCAACGATCTCGACCGCACCGGCATCATCGGCACGTTCGAATTCGAGCCGTCGGCCACCTTCCGCATGTCGGTTGACGCCTTCTACTCCGACTTCGAGGAAAACCAGATCCTGCGCGGCGTCGAGCTGCCGCTTTTCTGGTCGGCCGCCCAGCTTCAGCCGGGCTACACCGTCGAGAACGGGCTGATCACCGAGGGCGTCTACACCGACGTCAAGGGCGTGGTCCGCAACGACATCAACATCCGCGAAGCCGAACTGTTCTCGCTGGGCTACAACTTCCAGTGGATCGTTGGCGACGCGTGGACGCTGACGGCCGACCTGTCGACCTCCATGGTCGACCGCACCGACACCGTGCTGGAAACCTATTCCGGCACCGGCCCGAACGGCGTCGGCGCCACCGACACGATCGGTTTCACACAGTCCGGTGACGGCTATTTCGTCTTCAACCCGACCCTCAACTACGGCGATCCGAACCTTATCCGAATCACCTCGCCGCAGGGCTGGGGTGGCACGGATGCGGCTGGCTCGCGTCCGTTCGGTCAGGCCGGCTACCTCAACCTGCCGTCGATCGAAGACGACCTCTACGCCCTGCGTCTGTCGGCTGAGCGCGAATTCGAACTCGGCATGTTCACCGGCGTCGAATTCGGCATGAACTACACGACCCGCGAGAAGACCAAGGTTGCCAACGAGTTCTTCCTCGCTGTCGCCAATGGTCAGCCGTCGGCCGCAATCCCGTCCAACCTGATCGTCGGCACCACCGACTTCAGCTTTGTCGGCCTCGGCCCGATCATCGCCTATGACCCGATCGCTCTCCTGAATTCCGGCATCGTGACCCTCTCGACCAACGCCGACGATGACGTGGTCACCAAGTCCTGGCAGGTCGAGGAAGACGTCTGGACGGGCTTTGTGAAGTTCGACATCGACACCATGCTGGCGGGCAACCCGCTGACGGGTAATATCGGCATGCAGGTCGTCTACACCGACCAGTCCTCCACCGGCGGCACGATCGGCGAAAACGACGAGGGCGCAGGCTTCCTCACCGTCACCGAGGGCGATACCTACACCCACTATCTGCCGAGCCTGAACCTGACCTGGCAACTCCCGGCGGATCAGTATCTGCGCCTCGGCATTGCGCGTACGCTCTCCCGTGCCCGCATGGACGACATTCGCGTCAGCCGCACGCTGAACCGTGATGCGCGTTATCTCACCACCAACAGCACCGTTCCCGGCCAGACCTATTTCAGCGCTGGCGGCGGTAACCCGACGCTCCGTCCGTATGTCGCGACGGGCATCGACATCTCCTACGAGAAGTATTTCGGCGACGGCGGCTATGTCGCGGCGGCCGCCTTCTACAAGGATCTGGATGACTGGGTCTATGGCGGCTCCTTCCAGTCGGACTTCGCCGACTTCACCTACCTCCTCTCCCCGGCTGATCAGGCGGCTCTGGCCTCCACGACCGGTTATGTCTTCGGTCCGGTCAACCTTGAGGGTGGATACATTCAGGGTATCGAACTCAGCGCCTCGGTGCCGCTCGACATGTTCTCCCCGGCGCTCGAGGGCTTCGGTTTCACCGTTTCGGGTTCGTTTACCGACAGCGAAATCCAGCCCAACCCGAACGATCCGCCGATCTCCGTCCCCGGCCTGTCGGAGACGGTCGTCAACGGCACGTTCTATTACGAGCGCGGCGGCTTCTCCGCCCGTGTGTCGAACCGCTACCGCGACGAATTCCTCGGCGAGGTTTCGGGCTTCGGCTTCTCCCGCACGACCCGCTCGGTCGAAAGCGAGAGCATCTTCGACGCCCAGATCGGCTTCGACTTCTCGGGCAGCGACATTGATGGCGACCGTCTCGACGGCCTCACCATCCTGTTCCAGGGCTACAACCTGACCGACGAGCCGTTCGTGACCTTCAACAATGGCGATCCCCGTCAGGTCATCGACTATCAGGAATATGGCACGACCTATCTGCTCGGCCTGTCCTACAAGTACTAAAGCCGGGCTGCGAAGCCGCAGGCTGAACTGAGACGAAGGACAGGTCCGCCAAAATGCCTGCAAAGGCTCGAGGCCGTGTCTGAACCATCATCCGGAAGCCGATAAGGCCTCCTCCCACTGGCCCGTTTGCCCGCAAGGCAGACGGGCTTTTCTTTGTTTCGGGGACGCTGCGCCCCTTTACCCGCCGCGGCCTCTCCTCTTCACTGGCATCACGTCCTCACTCCTTCCCCGCCTCCCCGCCTCCCCGCCTCCCTGACAAATCACTTCGAGATCACTGCCAGATCAAATCATTCAGATCCGAGGCCCCGACGAACATGCCACTGCCTTGCTCTTCGGCGCTGTCGGTCACAGCCATGACGGCCGTTCTCGCCCTTTCGGCCTGCATGACCTCTCCTGCGCCTACCGCCACGTCGCCGCGTCTCGATGGCCCGGTGTGCGCCTTTGCCGAGGTGACATTCGACGCCGCCATCCCCTCCGGTCGGCTCAGCGCCTGCCGTCAGGATGGGCCATCTGCCTACACGCTGTTCATCCGGCCCGAGAATGCGCCCATCAACCCCTCACCCTGGTATGCCTTCGAGGTGGAGACCACCGTCGCCCGGCCGCTGGAGCTGACGCTGGCCTATGAGGAGGGCGAGCACCGCTACGACCCTCTCATCAGCACGGACAGGCGGACCTACGCCCCTCTCGCCGACCCGGCAGAGAGCGAAGGCGGCCGCCTGGCCCGTTTCTCCGCCAACATTCCGGCTGGGCGCAGCCTGATCTCCGCCCAGCCGCTCTTCACACTCTCCGATGTCGACACCCTGCTGGACGGGCTGAGCAAGGCCACCGGCGCCCCCGTCATCACGCTCGGCCAGTCCGAGCAGGGCCGGGACATCCGCGCCATCCGCTTCGGCGCGGGCACAGACACCGGCATGGGCCCAGATACCGGCAGGGACACGGGCGAGACCCTGCTCCTGATCGGCGGACAGCACCCTGCCGAGACGCGCGGCGCCATCGCCATGGCCGCCTTTGTCATCCGCCTGACCGAGGACGATCCGCTCGCCCGGGCCTTCCGCGACCGGTTTGGCGTCGCCCTCATTGCGGCCATCAACCCGGACGGCATCGAGGCCGGGCACTGGCGAAACAACACGCGCGGCGTCGATCTCAACCGGGACTGGGGCCAGTTCACACAGGCGGAGACGCAGGCTGTGCGCGACTGGCTTCCCGCGCTCATGCCGCTCGCCGTCGTGCTGGATTTCCATGGCACCCGCCGCGATGTGCTCTACACCCAGCCGGATGGCGCGTCGGGCCGGCGTCCGGGCTTTGCTGGCGCGCTGAAGGCCGGGCTGGACGCGCGCTTTGGTGAAACCGCCCCCGCAAGGCAAGGCTCGCACACGCCGGGCAGCCCGGTCGCAAAGAACTGGTTCCACGAAACCTTTGCCGTCCCTGCCCTCACCTATGAGGTCGGAGACCGCACCCCGACGGATGACGTGATCGCCACAGCCCGCGCTGCCGCCGAAATCACCATGCAATTCCTGCTGGATACGCCGCGCTGACGCCTCCCGGCCATTGACGCACGCTTGCGCTTCATGCTGAAGCAGCCCCACGCGGCCTGTGCCCGCAAGGAGCTTGCCGACGTGCTGTCCATCCGCAACCTGACCTACCGCATTGCCGGTCGCCCGCTGTTCGACAAGGCCAACGCCGAAATCGCCGGGGGCTGGAAGGTTGGCCTTGTTGGCCGCAACGGCACCGGCAAATCGACCCTTCTGCGCCTCATCCGCGAAAGCCTCGTCGAAACGTCGGAGGAAATCCGCATCCGCTCTGGCGCGACCGTCGGCTGGGTCGCACAGGAGGTCGAGCCTTCCGCCCGCCTCCTCCTCGATGAAGTCCTGAGCATGGACGCCGAGCGCGCGGGCCTGTGGGCCGAGCTTGACCATCCAGACACCCCGCCCGAGCGCTTTTCCGCCATCCACGAGCGACTGGCCGCCCTCGGCGCCTATTCCGATGAGGCGCGCGCGTCGGAAATCCTCACCGGCCTCGGCTTCAGCCATGACGACCTGTCGCGGCCCTGCAGCGCGTTTTCCGGCGGCTGGCGGATGCGCGCCGCGCTCGGCGGCGTCCTCTTCTCCGAGCCTGACCTGTTGCTGCTCGACGAACCGACCAACTATCTCGACCTTGAAGGTGCCGCCTGGCTCGAAAAGCGCCTTCAGACCTATCCGAACACAATCCTGCTCGTCAGCCACGACCGGGAGCTCCTCAATCGCGGCGTCGATCATATCCTCGCCCTCGACCATCTCCAGCTCAGCGTCCACACCGGCGGCTACGACACCTACGTGGAAAAACGCGCCGCCCGCTATGCCGAACTGGCTTCGAAAGCCGCGCAGCAGGACCGCGAGCGCGACCGCCTGCAGGCCTTCGTCGACCGCTTCAAAGCCAAGGCGTCCAAGGCCCGGCAGGCGCAAAGCCGCGTGAAAGCGCTGGAAAAGATGCAGCGCATCGACATTCCGCTGGCAGAGCGCACCCATCCGTTCTCGTTTCCCGAAGTGGAGGAGCTGGCGTCTCCGATTTTCGAGATCGAAGCGGCCGACCTTGGCTATTCGAACGGACGGCCGGTGCTTGCTGACGTCAATCTGCGCATCGACCAGGATGACCGCGTCGCCATCATCGGTGCCAACGGGCAGGGCAAGTCGACGCTGGTGAAATCCATCGCCGGTCGTATCGAACTCCTCACCGGCGAGCGCCGCGCCCATCGCCGCCTGCGTATCGGCTATTTCAGCCAGGACCAGCTCGACGAGCTGGACGCCGACGAAACCCCGCTCGCCCACGTCCAGACCGTCATGGGCGATATGCCCGAAGCCAAACGCCGCGCCATCGTCGCGGCCATGGGTTTTGACCGCTCGCGCGCCGAAACGCCGGCGGGGGCGCTGTCGGGCGGAGAGAAGGTCCGGCTGATGCTCGGCATCGCCGCCCTGCAAAAGCCGCACATCCTCATCCTCGACGAGCCGACCAGCCACCTCGACATTGACAGCCGCGAAGCGCTCGCCATCGCCCTCAACGAGTATGATGGCGCAGTGCTCCTCATCACCCACGATGTCGCCCTCGCCGAGGCCTGCGCCGAGCGGCTCTGGCTGGTGAATAATGGCCAGGCCCGCCCCTATGACGGCGACCTCACAGCCTATCGCCGCCTCGTGCTGGACGCCGACCGCCGCTCCGTGGCGAGCAATCTTGCCGCGACCGCCAAAGCGCCCG
>JBGSUF010000135.1:0-2949 GCA_041736285.1 Hyphomonadaceae bacterium
GGCCACGCAGATGACGAGCGTGACGCTGGACCGGGCGGAAAACGGCGCACCCGGCGGAACGCAGGCCATCACGACGCAGATCGTGCGCCGGACGCGCTCTCTGGTGTTCTGCGAAGGTGACGGACCGGGCCCGGGAGGGGCGCGGTTGGCGGCGACAGGGGTCTATCGCATCCCCCTGTCTTAGCGCCGGAGTCGTGGCGCCGGATCAGAGCGGCTTTTCGGGTATGGCGGCGAGGTCGGCGAAGGCAGCCTCGCGCTTTTCGCGGATGGCGAACATTGCCTCGGCCATGTGCGGCGGCGCGAGCATGGCCGCGTTCCACAGCCCGATCTGGTCGAGCGTGTCCTGCGTGGAGTGGTCGCGGCCATAGTTGAGGATATGCTTGGTCCCGGCGACAGCGAGGGGGGCCTTGGCGGCGATTTCGCGCGCAACCTGCATGACGGCGCCCAGCGTCGCCTCGGCCGTATCGAACACGCCGCTGACCAGGCCGAGGCGGAGGGCCTCCTCGGCGCCCATGCGGCGGCCGGTGAAGGCGAGGTCGCGCACGATACCGTCCGGGATCAGCCGCTGGATTCGCGGGAACGTGCCCACGTCGGCGACCATGCCGATGTTGATTTCCTGAATCTGGAAGAAGGCGTCCTTTGCGGCCCAGCGGCAATCGCAGGCGGTGATCAGATCAACCGCGCCGCCAATCACGCCGCCCTGAATGGCGCAGAGGACGGGAATGCGGGCGCGCTCAAGGCAGGAATTGGTGTCCTGAAGCGCGGCGACCTTGTGACGGAAGACCTCGGCCGCGATCCACTGGTCTGCACCCTTTTGCGCGACCCCGCCCGCGCCAAAGACGGAGAGATCCATGCCGGCGCTGAAATGGCGGCCGGCCGATGAGATGACGATGACACGCGCGCGCGCCGAGCGGTCGATTTCCGACACGATGGCCGGAAGCTCGGTCCAGAAGGCGGGGATCATGGTGTTGAGCGCGTCCGGCCGGTTCAGCCGGATATGAGCGATCTTGTCCTCAATGCTGACGGCAAAGCAGGTCGAGGCGGCCGCGTGCGGCAGATCGGTGGTATGAGTGTCGGGCATGGCGCATCCTCCGGTTTTGCAGAGAGTTTGCGGCCATGCGCGGCGACCGGCAAGGGGTGACGCGGGGGCAGTGAGAACAGCCCTGAGCGCGATCCATGCGCGGGCAATCCTTGCCCGTCGCGGGATCGACACAAAACAGCCCTGAGCGCGATCCATGCGCGGGCAATCCTTGCCCGTCGCGGGATCGACAAAAAATGGTGGAGCCAGGCGGAATCGAACCGCCGACCTCGTCATTGCGAACGACGCGCTCTCCCAACTGAGCTATGGCCCCGAACCGTTTTTTGGGAAGCGATGCACTAAGGCCGCGCGGGGGCAGTGTCAAGCGCGGGCTTGTCGCTCTGGTGCGCCGGGGATGTGCGTGCCATATGGGCAGGACCGAAATGAGAAGGGAATCAGACATGGCGGACCTGTTGCAGGCGCTTTACGTGTATTTCATCAGCCCCATCCTGCTGCTGGTAATGATACTGATCTTTGCCTGGGTGGTGATGAGCTGGCTGGTATCGTTCAACGTGGTCGACATTCGCAATCCGACAGCGCGCCAGATCGTGCATACGCTCAACCGCGTGGTCGATCCGATCATGGCCCCCGTGCGCAGGCTGATTCCGCCGATCGGCGGAACGCTCGATCTTTCGCCGGTGCTGGTGCTTTTGGGATTATCCTTCCTGAAGGACTGGTTCTTCCCGCGGCTGTTTTGCGTCTGGCTCGCCTGAGCTCTTGTTCTGGCGGGAGGATGGCGCGGGCCGGCTGCGCGTGATGGTGCGCGCCACGCCGAAATCCGCCCGTGACGGGATTGACGTGCCGGGGCAGGACGCGGCAGGGCAGGATTTCCTGAAAGTGCGCGTCCGGGCCGTGCCGGAAAAGGGCAAGGCGAATGTCGCCGTGACACGGGTTCTGGCGGCGGCGCTCGGCGTTTCGCGGGGCGAGGTCGTGCTTTTGTCGGGTGATACGGCCCGCGTCAAGGCGCTGGGCGTGCCTGACACGCCGCTGGTGCGCGGGAAATTATTGGAATGGTCGAGCGGGAAGGCGAGCGATGACGGCGAAAATCATTGATGGCAAGGCAGTGGCCGAGCGCCTGCGGGCGAATGTGACGCAGGCGGTGGCGGCGCTCCCCGGCGTGCCGGTGCTGGCGGTCGTTCTGGTCGGCGAGGATGCAGCGAGCGAGGTCTATGTCCGCAACAAGGTGCGCCAGACCGAGGCGGCGGGGATGCGGTCCATCCACAAGCGCCTGCCCAAGGACGCCACGCAGCTGGAGGTCGAAAACCTTATTGCCGAACTGAACGATGATCCCGATGTCGATGGCATATTGCTGCAGCTGCCTTTGCCCGGACATCTGAAGTCGGCGCATGCGATCGAGAAGATCGACCCGGCAAAGGACGTGGACGGGCTGACCGAGACCAGCGCCGGGCGGCTGGTGCTGGGCAAGCCGGGGCTGAGGCCGTGCACGCCATTCGGGTCTGTGCTGCTGGCCAAGGAAGCGCTGGGGGCGGACCTTTCGGGGCGGCATGTGGTGGTGATCGGGCGGTCCATCCTTGTGGGAAAGCCGGCGGCGCTTCTGTTTCTTGAGGAGAACTGCACGGTGACGATCGCGCACTCGCGCACTGCCGACCTGCCGGATGTGTGCCGGAGCGCCGACATTCTCGTTCCGGCGGTCGGGCGGGCGCAGATGGTTCGCGGCGACTGGATCAGGCCGGGCGCGGTGGTCATTGATGTCGGGATCAACCGTGAGGACGGCGGGGCGGACAAATCGCGGCTGGTTGGCGATGTGGCCTATGCCGAGGCGCTGGAGGTGGCCGGAGCGATCACGCCGGTGCCGGGGGGCGTCGGGCCGATGACGATTGCTTGCCTGCTGCGCAACACGGTGCTGGCGG
>JBGSUF010000188.1:0-6287 GCA_041736285.1 Hyphomonadaceae bacterium
CGCTGCCGATCACGCCGGCCAAAACCGGCGACGCCGACGACGCAGCCGTCCGGCCCGCCGCCGCCAGGGACGAGACGTCCGGCAGCGTGTCCGACATCCAGATTTCGAGCGACGCCGTCGAAATCAACATCACCTTCGACCCCGCCATCGCCGCCTTCGATCCACGCCTTGCAAGCTTCATCCACGAGGAGAGCACCGCCGAGGCTGGCCCGTTTGAACAGATGGCCAGGAGCGATGCGACCGAGGGCCCGGAATACTTCATGACCTATGGCCTCGACGCCAAATGGGATTTGTCCGCCGCCGCGGGAGAGCTTGCAAGCCTCACCCGGTTCACCTCCGTCTTCACCGGCGGCGCGCATCCCAATTACTCGACCGGGACGCTGTTGTGGGACCGGGCAGAGGGCACCGAAATCGAGTTCGCTTCGTTGTTCGCCGATCCCGATGCCGCTTATCTTGCGATGGGCGAGGCTGTCAGACCGCGCCTGATTGCAGCCCGCCTCGAACGGGCGCAGGGGCAGATGAGCGTCTCCGAACTGGAACCCGGCGTTGACGACGCGCTCGGCGATGAACGCGGCGCAATGCTGTCAGTGTCGCTCGCGCCATCGACAGTTGAGGGCCGGTTTGGCGGCTTCACCGTGCATTTCGATCCCTATGTGGTCGGCCCCTATGCCGAGGGCAGCTACGCGGTGACCGTCCCGCAATCGGCGCTCGCCGCCCAGCTCAAACCGGAATTTGCGGCATTGTTCGCGGGCGAACCCGTCACCCTGCCTGGCCAGGACTGAACACAAGACGCGCAATGAGGGCTTGCAACCGGTCGAAACTCGGGCAACGCTGTTCGGCCTAACGGGTTGTGACGGGCGCGGAGTGTCAATGATCGGAATTGTCGTCGTCAGCCATGGGAATCTCTCCCATGAGCTTCTTGCCGCCACCGAGCATGTGGTCGGCGCACTGGATTGCGCGCAGGCCATCGCCATTGCGCCGGACGACGACATGGAGGCCCGCCGGTCCGACATCGTCGAGGCCGCAAGAAACTGCGACAGCGGCCAGGGCACCATCATCCTCACGGACATGTTCGGCGGCACCCCCTCCAACCTTGCGATTTCCGTGCTGCAAAAGGGCAAGATCGAGGTGATCGCCGGGGCGAACCTGCCCATGCTCATCAAGCTCGCCGAAGTCCGCGGCGGCTCCGATCTCACCGCCGCGGCGCAGGCCGCCCGCGACGCTGGTCGGAAATACATCTCGATCGCGTCGGAACTCCTGCAGAGGAGCTGAAGCGGAATGGAGGAACTCGCCCGTCGCCGCGTCGAAATCGTCAACCGCCGGGGCCTTCACGCGCGCGCCTCCGCCAAGCTGCAGCGGCTCGCGCTGGAATTTGAGTCCCGCATCATCGTCCACCATGACGGCGAGGCGGCCAATGCCCGCTCGATCATGGACCTTTTGATGCTCGCGGCCGGCAAGGGTTCTGAGGTCGAGGTCGAGGCCGTCGGCCCTGATGCGGCCGCCGCTGTCGAGACTGTGGCCGGTCTGATCGCTGCAGGCTTTGACGAAATCGACTGACAGGGCTCAAGGCGCCCCGGCAACCTCGGGAAACGCCAGCGCCACCGACTGACAGAAATCGAACAATGTCTGCCAGTTATCGGGATTGTTCGGCATCAGGCCGAGCCGGACAATCACCAGGTCGCGCGATGGCACGATCCAGATCACCTGCCCCTCATGGCCCTGCGCGGAAAACGCATCATGCGGACCCAGCGGCGATGCCCAGCCTGCGGGCCGTATCTCCTGACCCGCCGCCGGCGTGATCCAGAAGCCCGATCCATAGACATTGATATTGCCGTCCGGTCCCGGCGTGCGGGCCATGTCGACCCAGCCGACCGGCAGCAGGCGCTCACCGTCCCAGACGCCGTCACGCAGATACAGATAGCCGAAGCGGGCAAAGTCGCGCGCGTCGGCCCAGACCAGCGAGCCACCGAGGAAAGTGCCCGCCGCATCGAACTCTGCGATGGCGTCCATGCCGATCGGATCAAAGAGCATCGCATCAAAGCGAGCCGCGATCTGGAGTTCCGGGCGACGCGACGCGGATGCCAGCGGATCCGGCGCCGCCGGGGGAGCCGTTTCGGCCGACACGTCGAACGCCGAATCCGGCGAAAACAGGGTCAGATTCTCCTCCATCACCTCAAAGGCCAGCGCGCGGCCGATGAAGTGAAAGCCCGCGGTCGAGTAATTCCACACCGTCCCCGGCGCATGGGCCTGCTTCAGCCCTGACGCATACGCGATCACGTCGAAACGTCCCGGTCCATACATCATCAGCGCGACATCATTGGTGGTGATGTCGTCGGCGTCGATCTCGTGATAATCGAGCCCGTCAGTCATGTTCAGCCAGTTGCGCCAGCTCACCTGTCCGCGCGCATCGCCATCCGGAAACGGCGTCGGCATGACGCCATCAATGTCGGCGATCAGGCCGAGCTGGACAGCGCGGCCAACGAGGCCATGGGTGATCGACTTGGCCATCGACCACGAGACCTGCCGCGTCTCCGGCCCGAAGCCGTCACGATAGCGCTCGAACACGATCTTGCCGCGATGGATGATGATGAGTGCACGCGTCTCCCCCATCAGCTCTGCACGGTCGGCCTCGAAAGCGGCGCGTATCAGGCCGGCCAGGGCAAACTCGTCGACGTCGCTGCCGAACGGGGCGGTTTCCCACACCTCCGTCGGCCAGGCGACACCTTCAGGCTGGGGCGGAAGCGGCACCAGCTGTGCGGCCGCGCTCGCAGATATGGCGAGAGCACTGACGAGGGCGGCAATGATGACGCGCATGGCTTCCTTCCTGCACAGGTTGAGATATGTTGACCGTTGCGCCGCAGGATGGGGGGAAACATGAAAACGATAAAGGTCTTTCTGATCGTCATCGGCGTTCTGGTCGCGGGGGGTGGTCTGCTCTGGCAGTTTTTCCTGCGCGGACAGGTCGATTATGCCCAATTGGCGACCGCCTATTCGGCCAAGCAGGTCTGCTCATGCCGCTTCGTCGCCGGGCGGGACATGGCGAGCTGCCAGACCGACTTCACCGAGAATGTCTCGGCCGTCACACTCACGGAGGGGCGCGATGAGGAAGGCAATTTCGTCCGCGCCAGCGTGCTGTGGGGCGCCGTCTCGGCAGAGGCCCGGCATATCGACGGCATGGGCTGCCGCGTGGTGCGGGACTGACCGGACGGCTCCGCCAAGCCGGGCACATTATCAGGCCGGTCGCAGGTCGACCACGAAGCGCGCGCCGGAGACGCTGCCGTCCGCTGCCGTCCGGTTCTCGGCGTGGGCGCGGCCATTGTGACTGGCGACGATCTGCCGGACGATCGACAGACCGAGCCCGGAATTGTTGCCAAAGGCCGATCCCTTCGGGCGGTCGGTATAGAAACGGTCGAAAATCTTCTCCAGCCTGTCGGGCGGAATGCCGGGGCCGTCATCATCGACATGAACGCGGATCACGTCGCCATCATTCTCGCGCAGGCGCATGATGGCGAGCCGGACCTGGCCTTCCGGCGGGGAGAAAGACCGCGCATTGTCGATCAGGTTGCGGAAGACCTGTCCCAGCGGCCCGGCGAGGCCGCGCACGTCGCCGGGGCTCATCAGCGGTCGCTCGAAGCTGACACGGACCCCGCTCTCACCCTCGATCAGGCGGTAGCTGTCGGCGATGTCGGTCAGCAATTGGGCGAGATCAACGCGGGCGTCCGCCTGCCGGGCGATCTCGCCCTCAAGGCGGGAGGCGTTGGAAATGTCGGTGATCAGCCGGTCGAGACGCTGCACGTCCTGCGCAATGACCTGTCGCAGGCGCTCGCGGGCCTCCGGATTATCCTGCACGCGCTCTGCGGTTTCGATGGCGCTGCGGATTGAGGTCAGCGGGTTTTTCAATTCGTGCGCAACATCTGCCGCAAAGCGCTCGTTGGCGACGATGCGCTGGAACAACGCCGCCGTCATCGCCTCCATCGAGCGGGTCAGGTCGCCAATCTCATCCTTGCGCCGACTGAGGCGCGGCAGGTCAAGCTCGCGCGTCGTGCCGGCACGCACCCGTTCAGCCGCCAGCGACAACCGGCGCAGCGGCCGGGCGATCATCAAGGTCAGCAGGCCCGTCGTCAGGATCGCCATGATGATGGCCACGCCGATAAACGGCACCAGCGCGGCCCGCTCGGCCTGCACGATCTCGGCGGCGTCAGAAGATTCCAGCGTGATCACGCCGACGACCGCCGAGACGCGCTGCACCGGCTGCGACACCGAGATGATACGGTCGCCCGCCTCGTTGAAGCGCTGCCCCGCCGAACGCCCCCCTGCGAGCGCCGTGGTGAATTCCTCTTCGAAGGTCTGCAGCCGCAGCGCCTCGGACGCGCTTTTTGGCCGCAACGTCTCTGAAATGCTGGCGAGCCAGTCCGACAGCCCCGCCATTGTCCGGCTCCACGCGCCCGGTCGGCCGGGCGGCGGCAATGCCGACACATCGATCTGGTCTGACAGCAGGAAACTGTCGGCGATCAGTTCCCCGTTGCGATTGTAGAGCCTTGCGCGAAGGGTGCGCGGCAGGATGAGTGCGCGCAGGAGTTCGCGCGCCTTCTCGGTCTCGATCTCGGGTTCCGGCTCGCCAATCGTTGCACCCTCGGCAAGAAGCGAGGAAATCACCTGGCCTTGCGTGACGAGACCAGACGCGCGCGCCTGCACGAGGCCTGCCCGCATTTCATTGAGGATCAGCGCCCCGCCGATGAGGATGATCAGCCCCGCGAGATTGGATGCAAGGATCAGCCGCGCAATCGGCGAGCCGAACAGTGTGCGCCGACGCCGCGCGCCGCGGGCACCGGTCCTGGCAACTCCCCTGCCCTCTCCTGCGGCCACCTGCGTTTCTCCCGATGATTTTCCGACCTCAGCGCCGACGTTAGGCGGGAAATGCGGTCCCGCAAAGGCCGCGCGCACACCCGCATCGCCGACCAGTTCATGGGCCGAAACACAAACCTGCAACCCCGGTTGGAAGTTCATGTCCCATTCACCGCCCGCGTGTGATGGATACTGGGTTACATGTGCAAAGGAGCACCGAAGACCATGAAGTCCACATCGATCATCCGCAATGCGAAGCTTGGCGTTATCGCTGGCGTTGGTGCGCTCACCCTCGCTCTTGGCGGCTGCGCCGGCAATTACGGCGGCAACACCGTCAGCTCCGGCGCCGTCGGCTATGCGTCGACCGTCCGCAGCGGCTTTGTCGAGGCCGTGCGTGAAGTCACCATCCGCCCGGATAACTCCATCCTCGGCGCGGCAACGGGCGCTGTTCTGGGCGGTCTCGCCGGTTCTGAACTCGGCGGCGGCGACAAGGCCCAGACCGCAGGCGCAATCGGCGGCGCGGTCCTTGGCGGCATTGCTGGCAACGAAGCGGGCAAGGCGATCAACACCCGCAAGGGTTTTGCCTACATGATCCGGTTTGACGACGGGACGGTGAAGGAAATCATCCAGGGCGCAGACATCCTGATCCAGCCCGGCACGCCGGTGAATGTCACCTTCGGCACCGACCGCGTTCGCGTGGCACCGGCCCAAGGCTATGTCGGCAACACCTACCGGTAACCCCCCGACCGGTTTTCCAGCCCGCCCGCACGCCGGGCACAACTGAACGGAATTGAACAGGCGCCGCCTCTCTTGCAGGGGCGGCGCTTGACAGTTTTGTCCCGATGTTCCCCAAGTGAACCCAGAGAGTGGATTTACCAACCTCGCGCGCGAACGGGGTTGATGGCGCAAAGGGATGATGCAGATGACCGGCAAGGATACCCCCTCCACGCCGGACGGCCGGATCAAAGATGACGCTCCGCTCTGGCGCAGGCTGAGAGGGGCTCTGGGCGAAGATTTCAAGGCCACAGCAATTTATCGGACCCGCCTTGCCGGGCCGACGCCAGACCCGTTCGTAATGTATCCGCGCAATTTTGTCCCGCCGAACGAGCTGCGCGGCGACGCGCTGGCTCTCAATCGCTGGCGCTACGGCCCTGAAATCCTTAAGATGGGATCCGGCGGCATTCCCTGGAGAGAGCCCGACCAGTCTCGCCATTTTACCGACCGGCTCCACCGTTTCGACTGGCTCTACCACATGATCGCGCACAGCGAACCGCAGGCCCAGCGCGCGCGCCACCTCGTCGATGACTGGTGCGAGGAATACGGCCGCTTCGATAATTTCGTCTGGCGCCTTGGCACGACGGCCGACCGGGTCTGGAACTGGCTGCGCGCCGGTCCGGCACTGTTCGACGTCGGCAAGGATTACGCGCGCGAGCGCCGCCGGG
>JBGSUF010000016.1:0-7797 GCA_041736285.1 Hyphomonadaceae bacterium
CCGACGGCGGCGGTGGACCGCAACCGGGCGCGCGACGTTGTGGCGACGCTGCGACAGTATGCACGCGAGCGCGGGTCGGCGGTGATCATGGTCACGCATGATGTGTCGCTGGTGCGCGATCTGGCGGATGTGTGGTTGGTGCTGAGGCCGGACCCGGACGCCGGGCCTGACGTGACGGCCTATCGCGGCGAGCGGGCGGTGCCCGGATGAGCCGCCGCGAAAGGCTTGAGCGACCGCGTGGCGGGCTGGTCTGGGCGCTGGCGTGGAAGGACATGTGGCATGAGACGCTGCTGAGCCTTTGCCTCATCATCGCTCTGGCTGGCGTGCTCGCGCCGTCGCTGGTGCTGTTCGGGCTGAAGAGCGGTGTGATCTCGGCGATGCGGGCCGAACTCGTGGAAGACCCGATTTTTCGCGAGCTTCGACCGAAGGAAACACAGAATTACGATCAGGCATTCTTCGATGCGGTGCGGGCGCGGCCGGAGACGCAGTTCATGGCCGAAAGCGTGCTGCGCGGCGCCTCGGTGCTGCGGATCGAAGCGTTGGATGCGGACGGGCGCACGCTGAAGGGCGAAAATCTCGACATGCTGCCGACCGCGGCGGACGATCCCTTGCTGGTGAGCAATCAGACGGTCGTGCCGGGGCCGGGAGAAGTGGTGCTGTCAACGCCCGCTGCCGAGGCGCTGGGCGTTGGCATTGGCGACAATGTGCGCGCGCGGGTGCAGCGCAATGAAGCCGGAAGCGCGCGCGGGGCCGACGCGGACATGTTGGTCGTCGGCATCCTGCCTCTGAAGGGGGATGTCGTGCGTCGGGTCTATGTGCCGGTCGCGTTTGCGCTGGACGTTGAATCCTACCGCGAGGGATTTGGGGTGCCGGCCCGCGGCTGGACCGGAAACACCAACGCCGCAACACCCGCCTATGACGGGGTGGTTGTTGCGCTGGACCGGCCTCTCAGCGTCGTGGAACAAGGCCAGCTTACCGTCAATTCGGGCTTTTTCACCGTGCGGGAAATGACGGCGGAGGCGTTTGTCAGCCGTTTCGGAACCGCGCCGCCGGACCGTCCGGTTCTCTACGATATCAGCGTCATCGAACGGGCCGCAACCGAGGACAGCGTGACTCGCGTGCGGCGGCGGCTGGTCGAACAGGACGCGCGGCTGTTTCCGTACGTGAAGCCGATTTTGGCGCAGGTAACCGTGGCCGCACCGCCTCCCTCAACCTCTCCTGAGCCGCCTTCCGGGCCGCGTTCAGGGCCGGGTGATGCGGTCTCGACGGTGGCGCTGCAACTGGATTTGCGGCCGCTGCCTGATGATGACATTCGCCCCGGCGCTCTGCGACTGTCGGAGGCGATGGCGGGCGGGCTGGCGGACGGGACGCAGGTTCTGGTGACGATTGATGGACCGACGCGGCCAGTGACATTCCCTGCCTTCATCGAGATTGCGCCAGAGGACGTGGCGGGCGGCGCGGCGCAGATGGCCTTGTCGCGGCTGGCGGTCTTGCGCCGGCTTGCCGAACGCGACCTGATCTATTCGCCCGAGACCGGAGAATTCCTGCTGGAGCGGCCCGGCTATCGCGGGTTTCGCCTCTATGCGCGCAGCATTGATGATGTTGAGGGGCTGATGCGCTTGCTCGAAAGCCTCGGCGTGGAAACCAATACGGAAATCGGCGCGATCCTGCGGATCAAGGCGCTGGATGAGGGTTTATCGCGGCTGTTCTGGCTGATTGCGGCGCTGAGTTTTGCGGCGGGCGCGCTGGTCCTGCTGGCCAGCCAGTATGGGGCAGTGGAGCGCAAGCAGGGGGCGCTGGCGCACCTTCGCCTGATCGGGCTGTCGCGCGCGGCGGTCGGCACGTTCCCGCTGGCGCAGGGGCTGATCCTTGCGGGGATCAGCGCGGCGACGGGGCTGGCGCTGGCCTATGCCGCGCAGGTCGTCATCAACACCCAGTTTGCTGTTCCGCTCGGCTTTGACCGGCGGATGTGCGTGATCTCTGCAGAGGTTGCACTGCTCGCTGCCGGTGGCATGATGCTCGTGAGCGCGCTGATCTCGCTGATGGCGGCGCACCGCGCAACCGCAATCGATCCAGCTGAGGGGATCCGGCATGAATGATCGCAACTGGTTCGGCCGCGCATGGCTTGCGGCGATTGGCGCGCTGGTCCTGTGTGGCAGTGCGGCTGCGCAATATGCCTGCGAAAGCAATCCGGCGGTCGGTGCGAAGGCGGGCGAGCGACCCTTCGACAATCCCTGCCCGGTGGCGGGAGATGTGATCCTGCCAATGCCCGGCGGGGAGTTGTTCATGGTGTTTCGCTCTGTCCCCGTGCCGGGGGAAAGCTTCTGGGGCGAGCCGGAGCGCACCGTTTATCTGGGCGACCCCGACGCGCGGATTTTCGAGGGCCGCAGGGCCGTCAGCGTGGCGGGATCGTTCGTGGCACGCGGAAGCAAGAACTGGCAGATGCTGATCGGGAAATACGAGGTGTCGCTGGCCCAGTTCGCGACCGTTTTCGGCAAGGGCGACATTGATCGCGGGCTTCAGGTCATCAGCGAACGGCTGGGCGGGGAGACCAATTTTGCGGACCTTATCGGCGGGTCCGCATCCGACGCCGAGCGCCGCCGCCAGCTGGCCGCACCTGTGCGCGGGATGCGGCTGCGCGATTACGAGGCGTTCGTGCAGGAATACACCGACTGGTGCTATGGCGACGCAGGCTGCCGCCGGCTGATGCCACGCTTTGGCGATGCGCCGGGATTTTTCCGCCTGCCGACAGAGATCGAATGGGAGTATGCCGCCCGCAAGGGGGCCGAGCCATACGAGAGCGGCCTGCCCTTCGACGCCGCGAAGGCCGGGGACTTTGCCTATGTCACCACCGGTGCCCGAAGCCGCGAGAGGCCGACAAGCATCGGCCGGCTGGAGCCGACGCGGTTCGAGATTTATGATCTGTACGGGAATGTCAGCGAACTGGCCGACGGGCGGTTCTACGCCGAGCTTGGACAGGGCAAGCCGGGGATGTCGGTCGCGCGCGGTGGCTCTTATGCCGACCAGCCGAGCGATCTTCGCGCATCATTGCGTGAGGAAACGCAAGGCTACCGGACCGAGGCGAACGGGCGGCTCGTGCCGCTTCAGTCGGAGCGCCTCGGGATAAGGCTTGCGATTGGCAGCCAGGTGGTGGCCGACGCCGAGACCTATGGCGAGATCGAGAAAGCCTATGCCGAGTATCGCTCCACCGACCGGCTTCTGTCGCCATCGGGACGATCAACGCAGGCGGACCTGTTGACGGCGGCCGAGCCGCTGGCGCGGATTGACGGGCTGGTCGAGGACATGGCCCGGCGCAATCCGCTGGAGGTCGAGGCGCTGCAGGAGATCGTGCGCGAAACCGAAGAGGCGCGGCTTGCGCTGATCCGCACGACCGAGAGCCTGGCGAGCCAGCTTTCGCGCAACGCGATCCGTGACAGCGCCGAAGCGGGGCGGTCGCGTTTCAGGCTTACGCGGATCGAGGCGAGCCTCGCCAAGGCGCGCGAGCCCGGCCAGTCAGAGCGTGTGCGCGCGCAGATACCGCGTCTCGAAGCGCAATATGACAGCTATGCCGAGGCGGCGGAAACGTCCCTCGACATCTATGTGACGGGGATTCAGCGCCTTGCTTCCTATGGCGAGTTTGCGGAGACGGCGATCAATGCGTTGGCCCGGCAAGAGATGAACCCGCGTGACGAGATCGCGCTCCGGCTGGCGCGCCAGCACCTCAAGGACTTCCTCGATGGTGGCGCCGATCCGGAATCCTGGAAGGAGGACGTCCGGGAAGCGTTCAATGACGAGGGACTTTTCGGAATTGACTGAAATTGCGAGTTCGTTTGGCCGGTTCTGGGGGGCGGATTGTGATTGCCCGTTAGCCGCAGAAAGGTTAACTTAAATTGTGTCTAGGCGCTGGTGTTGGGCCGTAGGGCGCAGATGTGGTGAATGACTTCAGGGGAGTTCGAATAATGAAGATTGGTTTGGGCAAGATGTTCGGAGATTTCGCGCGCAGTGGACGCATGGCTGTTGCGGCTGTTGTGTCGCTTGGCCTTGTGGCGGGATGCACCACGATGGACAACGGATATACATCCGGATTTCCGAAGGTCTCCAACACGGTGGCGCAAGCCTGCCTTGCGGGCATGGCGATCGGTGGTCTGTCCAAGCTGATCACGCAGGATGGCGCCGACCTTGAAGACGTGCTTGACGGCGCGCTGGTTGGCGGTATTGCGGGTTGCGCTCTCGGGGCGGTGCTGGACAATCGCCGGCAGAAGTTTGCCAGCACGGCGGACTATTATGACAGCGAGATCGCCCGGACCCGCAACCTGAACAATGAAATGCTCGCGGTGAACAACCGCCTTGACCAGTCGATTGCGGAAAACCGCACCCAGCTGGCGAAGCTGCGCACGGCGAAAGCCAATGCGACGCTCGACAAGGAAGCGGCAGAGGCTCTGCGCAGCAAGTCGCGCGCTGAACTCGCTTGGGCGACCAAGCAGAAGGAAAATGCTGAGAAGGAATTGATCGCGCAGGAGAACGTGCTGGCCGCTGCCGAGAAGGAATCGGCCGGATCGCAGCAGACCGAGCAGCTTCGCTCCGAAGTCGCGCAACTCAAGACGAAGGTGAGCTCACTCGACTCGGAAATCACTGAACTCGCCAGCGTCACCGACAGCATTGGCCAGTTCGCCGCCAGCTGACGGCCGGACCCGGAAAGGGGATGATGATGAAGACGAAACAAACCGCAATCGCAGGAGGGCTGGTTGCCTTCGCCCTGCTGGCCGGGTGCGCGAGCGGCCCGACCGATCCGCGTGACGACAATCTGTTCAGCGCGATCAAAGGCAATACGGGCGGCTACGGCACCTATGTCGATGGTCAGGAACAGCAACTCGGCGGGGAACAGTCCCGCGGGGCCAACATCGCCGCCGATCAGGATCAACTGCGCCGCGAGAAGGCTGCACAGGACGCCGAGCTTGCGGGGCTGCGCTCCGACATCGCGTCGCTGGACAGCCAGGTCGCGGGACTTCAGGCCGATGCGATGCGGGCGAAGTCTGCAGCCGGGGCAAATCAGGCCGATGTTGCGCGCATGGCCGCGAGGCTGGACGACGTGCGGGCCGAGCTTGTCGGGCTGAGGTTCAAGGCCGATCAGTCCGGCGCCAACAGAGCCGAACTCGAAGCTGAACGCGACGCGCTGGCGAAGGAAGTGCTGCAGATGGAGGAATTCCTGCAGTCGATGTGAGCCATTCACAGCGCAGGGTTATCCCCCGAATGGCGCGGGCGTCGGCACAATGTGTCGGCGCCCGTTTCGTTTCCCGGTGCGGGTGGAGTGTTTTCCCTCAAGCGCTGGTTTCCCGAAGCGCTCGACCCACAAGGCTCTGGCTCTACAAAGCGCTGGTTCCCTCCAAGCGCTCCTTCCCCCGAGCGCTGGTTCCCGTAAGCGATGGGTCTGCCGGATATGGGCACCGGGGTCAGGGCAGGGGTCAGGGAACGGGTCAGGGCAGGGGCACAAGCTCGACCACGGTGTTGACCAGCTCCACATACTGCCCGGAGGCCAGGATGGCCGTGATGGCCGGCGTCACAGCCCGCTCGATCAGCTCTGAGGCCAGCTGCGGCGCGGCAAAGAGAACGAGGATATGTGCCCATGACAAGGCCTTGCCGAGCGGGGAGGTGGTGACCTTTGTCCACAACAGGCTGAGCCATGACCAGACGACCATCCAGACGAGCATGAAGACGATGCCGTAAAGCAGTGCGAGCAGGAACAGCACGCTCGGCCCGAAAGTGGTGTGCATGATCCAGAAAGCGGTGTCGAAGCGCAACGCATTGCCATCGGGCGACAGGCCGAACAGGACGAACAGAGCGCCCTGCGGGCTGACGGCCCAGTCCGTGCCCTGAAGGGCGAAATACAGAGAGCCAACCGCAAACGCGCCGGCGAAGAGGATGTCGATCAGCAGCAGAACGATCAGTCCTCCCGTTGCCCCGAGCGCGAGGCGAGCGCCCTGAAGTGTGCTGCGGGTCGGGGCGGCGAGGAAGCGGTTCATCGGCCCTTCGCTGGCCTTCACGGCCTGTCCGACCAGCCAGACGGTGAAGATCAGGGTCAGTCCGTCGAAGAAGGCATTGGCGAAGAACAGTCTTGGCAGCGGGGAAATGTCGGTTGTGGCGCCGCCGCTGTGGAACTGTCGGCCGATCATGATGGCAATCAGGGTGACGGCGAAACTGACGCTCGCCCCGCCGGCGACGCCGATGGCGATGGTTCGAATGTTGACGACCGCCTCCCGGGCCTTCCGGACGAGCACATCGGGCGCGCGCTGGGCGGCGTTGCTGCGGGCGAGCACGGCGAAAAGGACAAAGACGAGGGCGGCGGCGACAACGGCGACGTAGATCAGGCCGAGATAGGCGATGATGACCTGCGCGTAGAATGGTCCGAGCAGGAATTGTGACAGCACCGAATTCATGTCGCGGGCTGAGGTGGAGGCGGCAATCAGGCGCTCTGACAACGGGGCGGCGTCCGGGATCATGCTGAAGGCGGTGACGATGAGCGCGACAAGAGCAAGGCCGGCAAGTGGCACCTGAATGCTGGGGCGCAGCAGACGTGTGAGGAAGCCCGGCGCTTTGCCGGTGCTTAGCTGGCGCTCGAACAGGCGCTCGAACACGAAGATGATGCTGATCGGCACGAAGGCGGCGATCTGCAGCGCGATGGCCGGGATAAGGCGGGCGGCAAAGCTGGACACCTCGCCAGCGACGGCGCCGTTTTCGAAAACCGCCGCCAGACCGTTGAGCGCGTAGACGCGCTGCACGATCGGCTCCAGCAGAAGCGGCAGGCCCCATGACATGATCACGAAGAAGAGGAAGAGGCCGTTCAGCACAAAGATCAGACGCCGCAGGAACTGGTGGCTGGCGGACACGAGGAGAAAGGGCAGGACGGGCGCGACGTCATTTGCGCTTACCTTTTGGACAAAGAGGGCGGTGGCGGGGTTTGTCCCCTTCGCCTTCAGGATGCGCGCCCGCGCATGGCGCTGACCGACCAGCAAAGCGAAGGCCGAGAGGACCAACAGAGCGATGTCGACGGGGCCGAAGCTGTTTGCCCAGATCGTGAAAATGTCGATGACAGTGCTCATGAGCGCACCCTCCCCGGTTGATAAGATTACGTGAGAGGAGGGTGCGTCAACCACTCACTTGCCGAACCGGCGGTTGAGTGATTTGTTGTGGCGCATGAACATCGAACCCAGCGTCACGATCATGACGGTTGCCGCAGAAGCCGGCGTGTCGATCAAGACAGTTTCCCGCGTGCTGAACAATGAAGCGCATGTGCGTCCCGACACGCGAGAGCGAGTGCTGGCGGTCGTCAGGTCGCTCGGCTACCGGCCCAATGCGGCGGCGCGCAGTCTTGCCGGTGCGCGCAGCTATCTCATCGGCATCGTCTACGACAACCCGGCGCAGGGCTATGTCGGCGACATTCAGGAGGGGGCGATGCGGGCCTGCCAGGAGGCCGGCTACAGCCTGCTTCTGGAGCATGCGCCGGGCGGGGAACTGGCCAGCGTCTCCGGCTTCCGGCAAAGGCTGGTGACGCGCGGCCTCGACGGGGTGATCGTCACGGCGCCGCTGACGGAGAATGTCAGCCTCCTTGCGGAGATCGAAGCCTCCGGCACGCCATTGGTCCGGCTTGGCGGGGCGGAAATCGCCGATCTCGATGCGCCGAATGTCAGGATCAACGACGCTGCGGCGGCCGAGGCGGTGACGATGGCCCTGCTGGACCTCGGCCACCGGCGCTTTGGCATTGTCGAGGGACCGCCGGGGCATCGCTCGTCCGGCGGGCGG
>JBGSUF010000249.1:0-4599 GCA_041736285.1 Hyphomonadaceae bacterium
CCCCGCCACTCACGCTCGGCCCCCGGCCGGACCAGTTCGCCGACCGCCAGCCGCACCCGCGTGGGGATTTGTTCGGACTGGTTGAAATAATCCTGCGCGCACTCGGCCAGCGTCGCCCTTTCGAGCGGCACCGTGCCCTGATAGGGCTGCATGTCGGGGTCATCGTGCAGGATGATCAGAGCGAGCGCGCCCGCGCCGAAAAGCTGCGGCATGTGTGGCCGCCCGCCGCGATTGATCTTTTCCAGCCGTGCCCAGCGCTCGGCGTCATAGCGCGCATAGGCCCGCAGGCCGCCATTGCTGCGATACTCCCCGACCAGCATCGACACCGGGCCGTTGCCCTCCGCCTGCACGATCAGCCGCCCCTCGAATTTCAGCGACGAGCCGACCAGCACCGCCAGCAGCAGCGCCTCGCCGAGAATGCGCGCAAGCTCCTCCGGATAGTCATGCCGCTTGAGGATCGGGTCGATCGACCCCGGCCCGAGATCGGCCAGCCGCCCCCGCACGGGCTGGCCGTCAATCTGGAAATTGAGCACGAAGTCGCTGTCCCGAGGGAGATTGTCAGGCACGATGAACCGCCTTGTCCGATGTCATGAAGGAATGCAGCGCCCCATGTGGTCCTCTCCGTCGCCGCCTTCAACCCCGGCGGGTTCGCACGCTAGCCCTCAAGGCACCATTTCAGGATCGCCTTTTGCGCGTGAAGGCGGTTTTCAGCCTCCTCCCAGACCAGCGAGGCCGGACCGTCAATGACTTCCTCATCGACCTCCTCGCCGCGATGTGCCGGCAGGCAGTGCAGGAATTTCGCCCCGCCCGACGCAAGCTCCATCAGCTCCTCCGTCACGGCGTAGGCATCGAGTTCCGCCAGCCTTTCGTCGGCGTCGGTGTCGCCCATCGAAATGAAGGTGTCGGTGATGACGACGTCCGCCCCGGCCACCGCCTCCTCGGCGGTGTCGAACAGGTCGATCCGCGCGCCATCGTCGCGGGCAATGGCGATATCGTCTTCGTCCGGCGCGTATCGCGGCGGGGTGCCGATGGCCAGTTCAAAGCCGAACTTGCCGGCCGCATGAATGAAGCTGGAGCACACATTGTTGCCATCCCCGACCCATGCCAGCCGCGCGCCCTTCAGCACCAGCCCCGCCTCCTCCAGCGTCTGCAGGTCGGCGATAATCTGGCAGGGATGGCTGCGGTCGGTCAGCCCGTTGATGACCGGCACGCCCGCAGCCTCGGCGAAGGCTTCCACATCGGCATGCTCATTGGCGCGGATCATCACCGCGTCCACCATTCGCGAAAGGACGCGCGCGGTGTCCTCCACCGTCTCCCCCCGGCCGAGCTGCATGTCCCCCGAACCCGCAACGATGGTCGAGCCGCCGAGCTGGCGCATCCCGATGTCGAAGCTGAAGCGTGTGCGCGTGGAGGGCTTCTCGAAGATCATCGCCAGCACGCGGTCCTTCAGCGGCGCATCGACGTCGACCCGCCCCTGCGGCCAGCCCCGGCGCGCGGCCTTGCGCCGCTTCGCTTCGTCTAGGATTTCCCGCAGGTCCGACGCAGGCAGCGCCCACAGATCAATGAAATGCCTCAAGCCTGCGCCTCCAGTTCCGGCCGCGCCGCCGTGATCGCCGCGTCGAGCCTCTCCACCGCCTCGCGCACGTCAGCATCGGTGATGACCAGCGGCGGCGCCATGCGCAGCACATTCTCCCCCGCCGTGCCGACCAGAAGGCCATGCTCGCGCGCGGTGTTCTGCACCGCCTTGGGCGCCATGCGGAATTTCAGCCCGCGCAGCAGCCCCTTGCCGCGTTCCTCTTCGATCAGGTCGGAATGACTGTCGGCAAGGCTCTTCAGCCCCTGCGTCAGCGTGCCCGCGACACGGCGCACCTCCTCCAGGAATTCCGGCTGTGCAATCCTGTCCCACACCACATTGCCGACCGCCATGGCCAGCGGATTGCCGCCATAGGTCGAACCATGGCTGCCCGGCTGCATCGGCAGGCCGACCGCCTCGGTCGTCAGGCACGCGCCGAACGGGAAGCCGCCGCCAACGCCCTTGGCAATCGCCATGATGTCGGGCTGCGCCTGATCGGCCCACTCATGCGCAAACAGCTTGCCCGAACGCCCCATGCCGCACTGCACCTCGTCATAGATCAGCAGCGCCCCGTGCGCGTCACACAGTTTGCGCAGTCCCGTCAGGCAGTGCTCGGGAATCGCCCGCACGCCGCCCTCGCCCTGCACCGGCTCGACCAGCACCGCCGCCGTCTTCGGCCCGATGGCCGCTTGCAGCGCGTCATGGTCGCCAAACGGAAGGTGGACGAAACCCGGCATGGCGGGTCCGAAACCCTCAAGGTATTTCGGATTGCCGCCCGCATTGATGGCGGCGAACGACCGGCCATGGAAAGCGCCGGTGAAGGTGATGATCTCGATCCGCTCGGCATCGCCCTTTGCCCAGTGATACTTCCGCGCAGACTTCAGCGCGCACTCGATGGCCTCGGTGCCGGAATTGGTGAAGAACACCCGGTCGGCAAAGGTCTGCGCGCAGTACTTGGTGGACAATTCCTCTGCGCCCGGCACGCGGAACATGTTCGATGTGTGCCAGAGCTTTTCGGCCTGCGATTTCAGCGCATCGACCATGCCCTTGTCGCCATGCCCGAGCGCCGAGACGGCAATCCCGCCAATGAAGTCGAGATAGCTCTTGCCCTCGTCGGTGTAGAGACGCACCCCCTCCCCGCGCACGAAGGCCTCCGGCGGCGGAGCATAGACGGGGAGGATGTGCGAACGGTCGGCCATGGCGGCGGCTCCTGATGCGGCTGAAACGAAATTGGCCCGCGCGTATCGCGGGCCGTTTTTTGAAGATCGCACGCTTGCGCCAGCCGGGCAGGGTGTCAAGACCCCGTTCGGGCAAGTGTCCCCACCATTCGCAACCGGCGCCCGCCTCTCATTCGCCAGCCTCTCTTCGAGCGCCGCTCATTCGGCCACCTCTCATTCGGCCGGGCTCTGATCGCCTGCATACCGGTCTGCGACGACGTCGATGTTGTCCCAGACCACGCCATCGCGGGCCGAGCGCAGGAATTTCAGGTACTCGGCATGGGTCCAGGCCAGCGGTGTGGCCGACTCCGTCCCCTCGCCCACCGCATAGCCCCACGGGTTCACCTCGCCGACGCCATCCCACACCTGTTCCGGCAGCATCAGCCCGTCATTTGCAAACCGCACGAAGGACAGCGCATGACGCCGCGCAATCGCCTCCAGCGTCCCGGCATCCGCGCCGCCCGCCATGGCCAGCGCCAGTTCGTAATGCCCCCGCTCGCCGGTGAGGAAAGGCCAGATTCGCCCGCGCTGGCCCGGCGAGCTTTCCCCGCCGAGTTCGTGATAGACGAGACCCAGCTCGCTGTTTTCACCATAGCCGTCATTGCCATAGCGGCGATAGCCCGGCGCAGCATCGGGCCAGAGCGAATACGCCACCCGCAAGTCATCGACGCGCGTCTCGTCGTCGATCACTTTCAGGCTACCGGTGATGGACGGCGCATCCGGCGCGCGAACACCGTAGCGCACAAGCTCCAGAAAGCCCGGATCGACGATCATGTCCTCGCCCATTGCCGGGCGACCATTGTTGGCCTCGATCGGCGCCCGGTCATTGGGGTCTTCATTCTGCGTGATGCGCAGGAAATACTGTCCGCCTGATCCCTCAAGCCGCCCGTTCGTCGTGAACATGCGCGCCTCGATGGCCGCCTCCATTGCGTCCGCTGCCGCCAGATAGCGCGCTGCATCCGCGCCATCGCCAAACGCCTGCGCCAGTTCGGCGGCCGTCACCAGGCCTGCAATCACCGCCGCCGTCGTGGAGGGCGAATAGCCCCACTGCTCCTCCCAGCGCTCCTGCTGCGTCATCGGCGGGACGACCTCGAATGTGTCATTCCACAGAATGTCCGGCCGCCCGCCGCTGACGAGGAAATCGGCCGCCGGCTTCAGCGTGTCGCGCCAGTGCCCGGCCATTTCCACCTCACCGATCACTCCCGCCTGCCACAGCCGATAGCCGAGAATGATCGGCATCGCGGTCTGGTCGAGTTGCACGGCGACCCATTCAATCTCCCCGTCCACATGGGTCTTCTGCAGGAACCAGCCCGTCACCCCGGCATTGCCCGGCGTCGTGCTGCTGACCTGAACCTGTGGCAGGTAGCGGAATGCCGCCGCCGCAGTCTCCTCATCGCCAAGGGCCAGAAACGCCATCGCGACCTGATAGAAATCACGCGGCCACACCGCCTTGTATCCCGTCTGCGATGTGCTCGCATTGGCGGTCTCGCCCCACGGGTTGGACAGGCTGGCGATCAGCGCGCCGGGATGGGTCTTGTCCTCCATCACCTTCAGCACCAGAGCCGAGGCATAGGCCAGCCGCGTCTCCTCAGCCGTGCCGCCAAGGCTGCCAAGCGCCTCCAGCCCGGCCAGATACCCCTCCCATTCGCGCACATATTGCGCCGCAATCGCATCGAACCCTTGCGTCATCGCGCCGTCGGCCTCGGCCTTTGCCGCTTCGACCGTCTCGCCAAAGCCGACCACGATGACCGCCTCGCCGCCGCTTGTGTCCGGCACCGCCGACAGCACCACATCGCCGCCTGGACCCGC
>JBGSUF010000258.1:0-3440 GCA_041736285.1 Hyphomonadaceae bacterium
GCCCCGGATGGGCGCGCGGCATGCGCGCCTCGCAGCACCTTGGCGAGGCCCGCCAGATTGCCCTCCACAGCCTGCGCGACGGCGACCGCGGATCTTCCGGCGCTGCGCCCACCCTGAAAGACAAGGACGAGTAACCGCATGCGCTTCAAACGCCCCCAGACCCATTATGGCGCTGCGCCATACCTCGAGACGCCTTACCAGAAGGCCGGACAGGTCTGGGACGAGCGGATCGGCTCGGCCCGCGTCCAGGCTAGGAACTGGCGGCTGATGGCATTGGGCTGCCTTACCCTGTCGTTCGCGACATCCGGCGCGCTGATCTGGCGGAGCCTCCAGTCAACGGTGACGCCCTACATCGTCGAAGTCGATGAGACTGGCGCCGCAAAAGCCGTGGGCCCGGCGACCGAGCCCTACACGCCAAGCGACGCCCAGATCGCGCATCACCTTGCCGGGTTCATCTCGGACGTCCGCAGCGTCTCGACCGATCCGGTCGTCGTGCGGGGCAACTGGCTGCGTGCCTATGAGTTTGTCACGGCGCAGGCCGCAACAACGCTCAGCGCGGAAGCCGAAGCCAATGATCCGTTCACGGATGTGGGACGCCGCTCGCGCACGGTCGAAGTCGTCAGTGTCGTGCGGGTGTCGGACAAGTCCTTCCAGGCCCGCTGGATCGAGAAGACTTATGAACAGGGCGCGCTGCGCGAAGCCAAACGGTTTACCGGCATGTTCAGCATCATAACCCAGCCGCCGCGCGACGCCGCGCGCCTGCGCACCAACCCCCTCGGCCTCTACATCGCCTCGCTCAGCTGGGCGGAAGACCTCGTCACAGGAGACAGAAAATGATCCGAAGCCTGCTCATCACCTCTTCGCTTGGGGCGCTCGCCGCCTGCACAACACCGCCCGCGCCGGAGCCCCTGTTCGACGAGGCAGCGTTCATCGCGGCGATTCCAACAGAGGACCCGAAACCCGAGCGCGTGGAGATTGTGGAGACCGCCATTCCCCTGCCGCTCCCCGGCCAGATGAAACCCATCGACGCGAAACCTGCAAAGCCTGCCAAACCCCTCGCCCCGGGCAAAGCTATCGAAGAAGGCCGCTCAGGCGCCCTGATCGAGCCCTCGCTCGACGGGTTTGTGAACGCCGTCCAGGTCTATCCTTATACGGAAGGCGCGCTCTACCGGCTCTATGCAAGCCCCGGCCAGGTCTCAGACATAGCGCTGCAGCCCGGAGAAAACCTTGTCTCGGTCTCAGCCGGTGACACGGTTCGCTGGGTGGTCGGCGACACAGTGTCGGGATCAGGGACGAGCTCCCGCGCGCACGTCCTTATCAAACCGGTCAATCCGAATATCCGCACCAACCTGATGATTGCCACCGACCGGCGCACCTACCATCTGGAACTGGAATCGACCTCGGCCAGCTATATGGCCGCGCTTTCCTGGCGCTACCCGCAGGATGAGCTCGCCGGCATTGCCGCGCGCAACCTGGTCGCCGCGAACGCGGACGCCGACTCCGTCGGCCAGGGGCTCGATATTGATAACCTGAACTTCGGCTACCGCATTTCCGGCGACAGGCCCGCCTGGACGCCGGTGCGCGTGTTCGATGAGGGACGCCAGGTGTTCATCCAGATGCCGGAGGGCACGCGCGCCTCCGACATGCCCCCGCTGTTCGTGCTGGGCACCAGCGGCAAGGCCGAGCTTGTCAACTACCGGGTCCGGGGCAGCTGGTACATTGTCGACCGGCTGTTCGAGGCGGCGGAGCTCCGGCTCGGCACAAGCCCTCAGACCAAAGTGCGCATCACGAAGGCTGCGGCAAAGCCAAAGCTTCGCCTGCCGGGAGGCTGAGGCGATGACAGAGCCCAGGACATTCGATGCGCACGCAAAAGCGCTGCAGATCCGGCAGAAGCCGCGCAGCGTCTCCCGGATCAATCGCAAGGTGCTGATCGCCGGGGCCGGCCTCGGCGCGATCGGCCTCTTTGCCGCGACCAGCATCGCGCTTGCGCCGCCGAAGCTCAGCGAGCCTGCGGATGCGAAGGAGCTCTACACCGACGCCGGCACCCGCAAGCCGATCGGGCTCTCTTCCCTGGCTGCGAGCTATGACGCGCCGGGGATCCCGAAGCTCGGCCCGCCGATGCCGGGCGACCTCGGATCGACGATCCTCGAGACCGAACGCAGTTACGGGATCGAGGCGGATTACCAGACGGGTTTCGAAACCGACTTCCGCCCGAACGCGGTCTCTGAAGCCGAACGCGCCCGCCGCCTCAAGGAAGCCGCGCTTGCCGAGGACGCCGCCCGCGCCCCGCTCTTCTTCCGGCTCGATGCGCGTGGGCCCGCAGCATCCGGTCAGGCCTCTCCAAACCCGGCGGCGTCGTTCACCTCCGAGCTCCTCGCCCTCAGCCGGTCGCCGCAGGCACTCGGGGCCGCCGGAAAGGAATCTGGCGACCCGAACCTTCAGGACCGCAAGTCCGCGTTCGCGTCGACAAGCCGAGCGGACGTCCGCAACCCGAACCGGATCGAAGACCCTGTCTCGCCCTACCAGCTGATGGCGGGCGCGCTGATCCCGGCCAGCCTGATCACCGGGATAAACTCCGACCTTCCGGGTACGGTCATCGCGCAGGTCACCCAGAACGTTTACGACACGGTCCGCGGCCAGCACCTCCTGATCCCGCAAGGCAGCCGGCTCCTCGGGCGCTACCAGTCGGAGGTCTCGTTCGGGCAGGACCGCGCGTTGGTTGTCTGGGACCGGATCCTGTTCCCGGATGGCAGCTCGATCAGCATCTCTGAACCGGGAAGCGACGCGTCCGGTTATGCGGGCCTCAAAGACCGAACCGACCATCACTGGGACAAGGTGTTTGCGGCGGCCGGCCTTGCGACCCTGCTCGGCATCGGCGCCGAGCTTGGTCCCGGCGAAGACGGAGACATCGAGCGCGCGATCCGCCGCGGAGCCACCGATACGATCAGTGAAGCCGGCCAGCGCGCGGTCGATCGCAGCCTCGGCGTCCAGCCCTCGATCACCGTGCGTCCCGGCTGGCGGGTCAATGTGATCGTCACCCGCGACCTTGTTCTCGAACCCACAGGAGACTGAGATGACAACCCTCACTGAAACCCTTGAAGGCAATATCAGCGCGTTTGGCCTCTGGCTGAGCGGCGTCGCTCACCATCTCGCCAGTTTTGGCGCCTGCATGATCGTGTTCGGCATTGTCTACCTGATCGGCCTCAACGTCGGCGACTCCGCCGGAAGCGCGAGGACCGAAGCGGCATTCAACGAATGCGGCAAGGCATACTGCTGGACTGAAATGTCGCTGTTCGCGGAGCCCGTCCGATGACGCTGCGCCTGGCCCCCATCCCCGACCGCACGCCCGCAAAGCTCACGCTTGCGCTCGATCCGGACACCCACGCCGCGCTCATTGATTATGCGGCGATCTACCAGCAGGCCTATGGAAACGAAGAACG
>JBGSUF010000290.1:0-4751 GCA_041736285.1 Hyphomonadaceae bacterium
GCGCTGGCGCTGGGCGGCGTGCTGTATGCGACGATGGGACATGTGCGCGCACGGATTGCGGGCTTTTTCGACCCGTCGCAGGAAGCCTATCAGGTCCAGAAGGCGCTGGAGGCGCAGGCGCGCGGCGGGCTGCTGGGCACCGGACCGGGCGAGGGCGTGGTCAAGCGTTCAATCCCCGACGGGCATTCCGATTTCATCTATTCCATCGTGTCGGAGGAATACGGGCTGGTGGTCGGGCTGGCGCTGATGGCGGTTTTTCTGGCGATCACGGTGCGCGGCCTGATGCTGGCGGGGCGGCTGAATGATCCCTATCCGCGGGCAGCGGCGAGCGGCCTGTTTGCGCTGTTCGGGATGCAGGCGGCGATCAACCTTGCGGTCAATGTCAGTCTCATCCCGGCCAAGGGCATGACGCTTCCGTTCATCTCTTATGGCGGTTCCTCGCTGATTGGCAGCGCACTGACGCTCGGCCTTGCCATTGCCCTTGTGAGGAAAGTACCGATGCGTGCGAAGTGGAGAACAAATGTCTGAAACACCGGATGAATCGCGGCCGCTGGTCATCATTGGCGCTGGCGGAACCGGTGGACACATGTTCCCGGCCAGCGCCTTTGCAGGCGAAATGCGAAAGCGGGGCTGGCGCGTCGGGCTGATGTCGGACGCGCGCGGGGTGAAGTATGCGCAGGGGTTCCCGGCGGACTGGACGCAGGAGGTGGCCGCGGCGACATTTGCGTCAAAACGCCCCGACCGGCTGGTCAAGTCCGGGCTGACCATCATGAAGGGGATTTCCGAGGCCAAGGCGAGGATGGCGGCCGACATGCCGTCGCTGGTGGCGGGCTTTGGCGGCTATCCGGCCTTTCCGGCGATGGCGGCGGCCCGGCGGCTGGGCATTCCCATGCTGATCCATGAGCAGAACGCTGTTTTAGGGCGCGTCAACCGCCGCTTTGCCCGGTATGCGGCGGCGATCGCTTGTGGTTTCGATACGCTGGACCGGCTGCCTGCAGGGGCGGAAGCGCGAAAACACGTCACCGGCAATCCCGTCCGCCCGGCCATCATGGCGGTGCGCGACCAGCCGATACCGGGCGTTGAGGGGCCGCTGAACATCCTCATCACGGGCGGCAGTCAGGGCGCGAGGATTTTCGGGGAGGTGCTGACCCTGGCCATCACCGGCCTGCCGGAACCGATGCGCAAGCGGCTGCACGTGGTCCATCAGGTCCGGCAGGAGCAGGTGGCCGAAGTGGTGCAGGCCTATGCGCGCGCGGGGGTTTCGGCGGAGGTGGAGACATTCTTCGCTGACATGGCCGGGCGGCTGGCGGCGGCGCATCTGGTGATCGCGCGGGCGGGCGCGGGCACGGTGTCGGAGATTGCAGCGGTCGGGCGGCCTTCAATCCTGATCCCGCTGGCGATCGCGATGGATGACCACCAGACCGCGAATGCGACGGCGCTGGTCGATCTTGGCGCCGCAGACCTTGTGATGGAGGACAATCTGTATCCGAACCTGATCGGGGAATTGCTGCGCGTCCGGCTGGCGGACGGCAAGGACCTGGCCCGGCGGGCCTTGCTGGCAAAGGCGACGGCGCCGGTCGATGCAACACGCGACCTTGCCGACCTGGCCGAGAAGGTCGCGCAGGCGGCGCACCCAGTGGCGGCGGGCTGAGCCGGAGGGTCGCGAGTGCGCAGGCGCGCAGGGCTGAGGGGTGGGGTGCGGCTTTGGTTTTTTCAAGAACCAAGCCTCTCAAGCTCGACCCCGGCAAGCTCGACCTCGGCAAGCTCGACCTCTGGCAACTCGACAGCGCCGAAACGCCGGAACAACTCGTTGATAACCCTTCAGGGTGATGTCGTCCGGGACGGAAATTCGCAAGGTGGCGGGGGGGGGGGGTGATAACGGAGATGGCGATGGCGATGGCGAGATTGCGGATCGGGCGGGCCATGGCGCTCGCGGCGCTGGCGGCAGCCTCGGTGATTGTGGGGCTTGTGACGCCGGCCGCGGCGCGGCAGGACGATCTGGCCGACAGGATTGCGGGCGCGCTCGACAGCATGTTCGTGCCGCTGGCCAACGGCTTTGTTGAAAGCCTTGACTGCCCCATTCGCAAGGCCGACTGGCGTCAGCCCTTCACCCATCAGGCCCTCAGCCTCGTGCGCGATCCGACCAGGCCACCCCGAAGCGCCGTGCCCGCCCGCATGGTCGTCTCCTGGTATTACAGCGGTGTCGAAGCCATCCTGCAGGCCAACGGGGATGACCTTGCCGTGTTCGCCGAATGCTTTGACGGGCGACGCGCATGCGGCCTCGAGCGCGACAATCGTCTTGCAAAGGCGCTGGCGCGGTCGCCGAACCAGAGGTCGAGCGGTGATGAGCGGGCGATCCGGCGCGCATTTGCCGAGCGCCCGCCAGCCAGCGTGATCGCCTTTACGGCGGGCGGGCTCGGCCGGTGTTTCGGTGATGATCCGGCCCAGCCAAGCATGGAGGCGATGGGTTTCATCAACGTTCAGGGCGACCCGCAGGCCTGCACCATGATTGGCGATTTCAGCACGCGCGGATACGAAGCCTGGCATGATTTCTACCGCGTGGACGAACGCTGTCAGGTCGGCCTGTGGGTGCCGTCGTCCCTGCCAGCAGCCGTCAACGCGGCGCAGGTGGCGGCGCAGGCGCGGGCGGAGGCCTGGGCCAATCGCAGCGTTGCCGAGCGGATCGAGGGCCTGACCGGCTGTCAGATTGCCTATAGCCTTGTTTTCCGGGGGGTGAATGGCAGCTCGGTCGGCGCCGTGCCAGATGAGGCCATCGGCTGGGCACTCGAATATGAGCAGGCCAATCTCTGGGGCAGGATATGCCCGCCAATGCCGCAGGCGCTGAGCAATTGGGTGCAGCAGCAGGATCTTGCCCGTTTCGAGCGCGTTGAAGATCCGTTCGACATACTCGTGCGGCGCGGGCCGTCGACGAGTGACTATTACGGATGGCTCGCTTATCTCGGCCCTGTCCTGCACCGCTACGAAACGCCGGCCGATCCGCACATCACCATTCCGGACGAGTTGTGCGATGACTTCCGCAGCTGGATCGCGGCGGGATTTACCAGCAAGTATGACGATCCGCGACCCGTGCGCCGCGTCTTTTTCCGCAACGGCGCGCAGGTCGGCGGCGACAAGGGGCGGGCCTTCTGTCAGTTCGTTCCGCGCTCGATGTTCGCCGATTACCAGCGCGAGCGGAGCGTTGAGGCGGCGGAACTGGCGGAGGCAGAGCGGCTCTATGCCATCCGCGAGCGTCAGCGCCTTGAGTACGATGCCGAGCTCAACGCGGCCAGGAGCAACCGGGCGACATCATATCTCTGGGAAAACAGGTCATATGAGCGCCGCTGCTACCAGACCGGCGCGCAGCAGATGACGTGCTTTTCGGACAGGTAAGGGGGTGGTTCGGGCCTGCCTGCCCTTTTTGCATATTCTTCATGCGGAGCGGTTTCCACCGTGCCGGGAATTGCTCTAACACTTCGGGGAAGGCACCGGAGACCGACCACATGAACGCCACGACGCGCAGACCCTCGCCCTTTGATCTTGGACCTGTACACCTTGTCGGGATTGGCGGGATCGGCATGTCCGGCATTGCGGAGGTCATGATGAACATGGGCTATGCGGTGCAGGGGTCCGACATCAAGGAAAGCGCCAATGTGCAGCGCCTGCGCGAGAAAGGCGCTGTCGTGCATATCGGGCATGTCGCGGAGAATGTGCGCGGGGCCGGCGCGGTGGTGATCTCCTCGGCGATCAAGGGTGGCAATCCGGAGGTCGATGCGGCGCGGGCGGCGGGCATCCCGGTGGTGCGACGGGCGGACATGCTGGCCGAGCTGATCCGGCTGAAATGGACGGTCGCGATTGCCGGAACGCATGGCAAGACGACGACGACGAGCATGGTCGCTGCCCTTTTGGACGGGGCGGGCCTTGATCCGACGGTCATCAATGGCGGGATCGTCAACGCCTATGGCTCCAACGCGAAGGCGGGGGAGGGCGACTGGATCGTCGTCGAGGCGGACGAGAGCGACGGGACATTCGCCAAGCTGCGCCCGACCATCGCCATCGTGACCAATATGGACCCCGAACACATGGAGCATTACGGCACGATGGCGGCGCTGCGGGCGGCGTTCGATGTCTATGTCGGCAATATTCCCTTCTACGGCTTTGGCGTTCTGTGCACCGACCATCCGGAGGTGGAGGCGATGGTGGCGCGCGTCTCCGACCGGCGGCTGATCACCTATGGCTACAACCGGCAGGCGGACGTGCGCGCGATCAACATGCACCGCGCTGCGGGCGGGGTGACGTTCGACGTGGTGATGCGAGGGCGTCTGGGTGTCGGCGAGCGGGTGATCGAGGGGGTCCACCTGCCGATGGCCGGCGATCACAACGTGCTGAACGCGCTGTCGGCCATCACGGTTGCGACCGAGCTGGGTGCGAGCAATGACGAGATCAGGAACAGCCTTGGCCGGTTTGGCGGGGTGAAGCGGCGGTTCACGGCGGCGGGGGAGTTCTTCCCGGTCCGGGGCGAGGCGGCGGTGCGGGTGATTGACGATTACGGCCATCACCCGGTGGAGATCGCGGCCGTGCTGAAGGCGGCGCGCGACATACAGGGGCAGGCGCGCGTCATCGCGGTGGCGCAGCCGCACCGGTATTCGCGCCTCGGCGACCTGTTCGACGATTTTGCGACCTGCTTCAAGGAGGCGGACGTGGCGCTGATCGCGCCGGTCTATGCGGCGGGGGAGGCGCCGTTGGAGGGTGTC
>JBGSUF010000156.1:0-5036 GCA_041736285.1 Hyphomonadaceae bacterium
GTACGGGCAGCGCGGCGGCGGACGGCGGCGTCGATGATGGCGGGCGGAGCGATGAGCACGAAGGCCGGACCGGTCTTCCGCAGCGCCGTCCACGCATCAAGCGCGATCAGCGGGCCGACGCCGGCAGGGTCACCCAGGGTCAGGGCGAGCGGTGCGTCGGGAGAAGCCCAGTCCGGCATGATCGGTGTCGCCCGTCAGGATCGCAGGTCGGAGGAGGGTTGCGGCGGTTCGTTTTCGCAACCTCTCCGCGCACAGGAAAGCGATTCGCGTCAGCGGCGAATGATCATCGCGTCGCGCTTCAGATTGCGAAGCTCACGGTCTGAAATCCGCGCGAGGAGCTGGCCGTAAAGCTGGTTTTCAACCTCCTGACGCGAGGGCAGTTCGATCTCACCCTCGCGGCGGGCGCAGACGAACGTCACGGCGAGGCCGTTGCGGACAGAGAAATACTCGCTGAAGGAACCGACCGGCGTTGCGAAGATGCGGGCCTTGGTTTCGGCGTTGAGGGTCTCCGGATCGACGGTGCCAATGTCGATGGCGGAGAGGTTCTCGCTTTCACCGGCAATGCGCGAAAGCGTGGTGCAGCTTGCGCCATCGGCGATCGCAATGTCGAGTGCGCTGGCGGCGCCGTCACGGGCCACAAGTTGCTGCAGATCGACGGAGACGCGGCCCTCTGCCGGCAGCTGCTTGTTGCGCACGGCGTAGAGGTAGATGCCCTGCGAGGTGATGATCGGCGCGGTGACGCCGGGGCCTTCAAGGGCCGAGATGGCGGCGACGACTTCAGGCTCAAGCTCGGTTTCGGTTACCCAGCCCATGGCCCCGCCAGATGCGGCGGTGGCGGAGGCGGAAAAGCGCTGGGCGGCGAGTTCGAACTGTACGCCGTTGCCGAACTGCTCGATCAGCGTGTTGGCAAGGTCGATGGCCTGCTGGCGTCGCTCGTCACCCTCGGGCGCATAGAGGAAGATTTCGGAAAGCTGATACTGCGTGCGAGTCGCGCTGAGACGGATCATTTCCAGCCGGTCGTCAATCTGGTCCTCCGAAACGCGCAGGCGGGAACCGTAAAGGCCGGACATCAGACGGCGCCATGCGATGTCGGCGCGCATCTGGCTTTCAAGGCTGACAGGGTTGACGCCGACGGCGAGCAATTCGCGGTAAAGGCCCTCAACGTCGAGACCGCTTGAGGCGGCCATGTCGGCGACAGCTTCGCGCACGTCGGCATCCTCGACTTTCAGGTCGAACTCGGCGGCCTTCTGAAGCTGGATGCGCTCTTCGATGAGCTGTTCGCGGGCCTGCGCGGCGATACGGCTGACGGTGGCCTGGTCGGGCTCTGCCTGGATGCCGACGAGCAGCAACCTCGCACGCTCGCGGACGTCGGAATAAGAAATCGGTTCATCATTGACGATGGCAGCGATGCCCTCGATCTGGATGTCGGCTGAGGCCGCTGTCGAGCCTTGCGGCGCGGCCCTGAGCTGCGCGACAGCCGGAAGGGCGAGGAGGGGCGTGGTCAGCGCAAGGGCGGCGATAAGTCGCTTCATGTCGCAGGGACTCCGGATCGATTTTGCCGTTCGCGCTCCCTCGGGAGCACATTGCGGCGGAGGATACAAGCCAGAGGGACGCTGGCAACGCAAGAGCGCAGCCAAACCCCGATGCTTAACGAAAATCAATTGAATTCGCAGTCACGTTGCAGCGGAAATGTCTGTCTTACTGGCCGCCGACAGCGCCGAGCGACAGCAGGGTGAAGCGGAATTGCAGGGTGTCGTCGCGTCCGATCGAGCGATCCACGGCTTCGGACCGGGTGAACACAACCTCGAAGCGCGAGCACTCGTCCGACCATGCCACGCCGATGGATCGCGACAGGTCGCGCGGGCGGGTCTCGATCAGGATCTCGTTGGTAACCGGGTCGCGCAGAAACTCGGAGGTGAAGGGGTTGCGCAGCGCAATCGGCGTGCCGGCAATGTCGCGCAGTTGCGAATAGACGAGGGAGATATGGTCGGTGACACGGAACTGGCCGGACATGTCAACGCCCTCCTGTCCGCGACCGTCCGCGGTGATCGCCTTGTCGAACCGGAAATATCGCACCGCCGCATTGACTCGCCAGACGTTGACGGCGCTGCGCACGTCGATGCGGTTGACGTTGAAGTCGTCATCATCGAGCCGGACGCGGGCGTCGAAAGAATAGGCATCGTTGAAGCTGAAACCGACCGAGCCGACCCAGTCGGAGCTGGTGCCGTCCAGGTTGGACAAGGCGGAAAAGGCCGGATCGGCGTCCTCGCGCCAGCGGCGGCCCGCCACGGCGCGCGCCTGCAGGCCACTGTTCCAGCTGGCGGTGGCCGACACACCAAGAGCGACGCGCGCGCCGCCTTCGTAGAGGTCGTAACCGGGAATGGCGCTGGCATCGTAGAGGGAGGACTCGTCCATCTCGAAGAACAGGCTGTCCTCGATCGGGATGGGTTCGTCATTCGGGTTGGTCGGGCCGTAGGCGAGCAGCGCCTTGGGTTCGACGATGATCGACATTGATGGGCTGGTGCGCACCAGCGGCCATGCGAGCGTGCCGCCGACCGTGCCAACCAGCCGCGTCACGTCGGCCTTGCCGGAGAGGTCTTCGTCCAGCGCGTAATAGTCACCGCGCATCTCGGCGAAAGGTTCGGCGACGAAGCCGCCGGGCAGGACGTGAACCTGCCGCCAGTCCGCGCCGACGCTGACGCGTTGGCTGTCGAAACCGGTCTCGCGGACCAGACTTGCAATCGAGGTGTTGACGGCAACCAGACCATAGCCGCCGAGGTCGAATGTCTTTTCGGCAAAGGCGAGCGGAGCGATGGTCGGCAGGGCGCCGTCATCGTCCTCGGCGCGAAGGCCCTGTATCGAGATCAGGGCGGCGTCGGCGTAGAAATCGCGGTCCTGGCCGACGGCGTAAAGCTGTGACAGGAGGCGTCGCGGCTGGCTGGAATAGATGCCGCGCTGATCGCCCTCACCGTCAATGCGGTAGCGGCGGGTGTAGAGATCCTCGCTGGCGCGCTCCAGACCGAAGCCCCAGTCCCATGTCTCATTGGCGGCGAAGCGGCCTTGCGCATAGATGTGCGAGCGCCATTCGCTGTCGCCAAACTTCTCGCCGTCGCTGTCAAACTCGCGCTCGTTGGTCGCGCTCGCCTCAATGCGCAGCTGTCCGGAATAGAAACGCTTGCGGTAGTCGATCGCGAGCAGCGGATTGACGTTGGAATAGAGCGCCGGGGAAACGGTGATGTCAGAGGAGGGCGACAGGACCTGGTGGTAGGGCTGCTGGTAGAAAGCCCCAAGCGAGGACGATGTGCCAAAGCGCGGGACGAGCAGGCCCGACCGGCGCTCTGAATTGGGGTCGGGGTGTGTGAAATAGGGCAGGTAGAAGACCGGCACGCCGGCAATCTCCAGCACCGCGTCCCGGTAGGAGATCATCTGCGAGTTCTGGTCGAGGATGGCGCGGCGGGCGCGCAGCGACCATGTCGGCGTGCCGCCGCTCTCCTCGCAGACGGGGCAGGCGGTGTAGATCACCTTGTCGAGGGCATTGACGCCATCAGCCTGACGGATGGCGCTGCGGGCAATGGCAACGGCGCCTGCCGGCAGGCGGGTGGAGAAATTCGAGGCGTATCCATCGCCGAGCGTCTCGTCGACATCGACCTCGTCGGCAAATTGCTGTGTCCCGTCAGCGTCGAAGATCTGGACATTGCCGGACGCGTAGACGCGACGGGTCGTGAGGTTGTAGACCACGCGGTCGGCGCGGAGGGTGCGGTCCTCGTAAACCGCGACGACATTGCCCTCGGCGATCAGCGCGTTGTTGGCGTCATCATTGATGATGACATCGGCCTCCATCTGGACGTCGATGTCGGTCGCCTCGGCGTCCGGGCTGGTGGCGCGTGACCCTTGCGTCTCCTGCGCGAACGCGGCGGCAGGGACTGCGGACACGAGCGCCAGCGCGAGGCCCAATTGGCTCAAAGAACTCATTATCGGTCCGATCTACCCGCCGCTAACCTGCGCCGATGCGCACCGGAAAGCCTCATACACCACAAAGTCGTTGCTCCTTTTGTTAGTCGCACCCTGCGGATCGGTCCAGAGTCGAACGTTCGCAGCGAACATGAAGAGGTCGTCATGTGGGATGGAAGTCACGCTTCCTGTCGCCGGAGCATGACCTTGCCGGGGCCGGAGAGATCGCACTTGCCACGGGCGGAAAGCTTGGCGTAACTCGTTGGCGATGCTGAACGATCTTTCTCCACTCACGCTTTGTGTCATCGCGACGGTGACCGGCTATCTGCTCGGCGCCGTGCCGTTCGGGCTGGTCCTGACGAAGGCGGCGGGGATAGACCTGCGGTCTGTCGGCTCGGGCAATATCGGCGCGACCAATGTGCTGCGCACGGGCCGCAAGGATCTGGCGCTGGTGACGCTGCTGCTGGACAGCCTGAAGGCGGGGATTGCGGTGCTCGCGCTGACGCTGCTGGCGGGCCGTGAATACGGGCTGGTGGCGGGGGCCGCGGCGTTTATCGGGCATTGCTATCCGGTCTGGCTGAAGTTCAATGGCGGCAAGGGCGTGGCGACGTATGCGGGGCTGTTGATCTTTGCCAGCCCGAAGGCGCTCGCCATTGGGGCGGGGGTGTGGCTCACGGTGTTTGCGGTGACCCGGATTTCCTCGCTTGCGGCGCTGACGGCGGCGCTGATCGTGCCGGTGGGGGCGTATTTCTGGGGGGAGACGCGGTTTGCGGTGATCATCCTCGCTGTGCTTTCGGTGGTGATGTTCTGGACGCACAGGGCCAATATCGGCCGACTGCTGAACGGAACCGAACCGAAATTCGGTGCAGGCAAAAAGGCGGGGTGAAGCTTGGCGGCGCTGTCTGACTCAGAGCGGCTCGACTGGCTGCGGCTGGCGCGGACCCATAGTGTCGGCCCGGTGACATTTGCCGGACTGCTGCAGCGGTATCGAACGCCGCAGGCGGCTCTGGCGGCGCTTCCGGAGCTGTCGAAGAAGGCCGGCCGGGCAAAGCCTGTGTCGCCGCCCCCGGTCGCGGCCATCGAGG
>JBGSUF010000070.1:0-4112 GCA_041736285.1 Hyphomonadaceae bacterium
GACGTCGCCGCGGGCGATCAGGTCAGCGGTGGCGATGCCGTCGAGGCTGGCGAGGTCGCGGGCGATGCCATTCTTCGCAACCCCTCCGACACAGGCGGCGAGCGAGGGGGCGGTGAGCGCCGCAGCGCTCCCGGTCATCAGGAAATGGCGGCGCGACAGCTGCGGCATGGTGGACCTCCCGGATTATCTCTGGCCGGAAAGGTGAGCCGTCAGCGCAAGGTTGGCAAGGCTTGACGCAGGGACAGCTCAGCGCATCCAGCGGGCATAAATCGCGGTGGGCAGGAGACGCTGCGAGCCCTGTTGCGGCAGGACCATCTCGCCATGCTCCATCCGTCCGCCGCGCGGGGCCAGCCGGTCCGAAAGGGTCTGCGACAGGGCCAGGAAGGACAGGCGGACGGCGTAGACTGTGGCGATGACGAATTCAGGCTCGTCCGACAAAAGCGCCGCGACGCCGTCCAGAAGGTCGGTGAGGTGTTCTTCGAGCTTCCAGGTTTCGTTCTTGGGGCCGCGGCCAAATTTCGGCGGGTCGAGAATGATGGCGTCATACCGGCTGCCGCGCCGGATCTCGCGGGCGACGAATTTCATCGCGTCATCAGCGATCCAGCGAATGGTCTGGCCGTCAAGACCCGAAAGGGACTGGTTGTCCTTGCCATAGCCGTTCGATTTCGGGCTGGCATCAAGGTGGACGACTTCGGCCCCGGCGGCGGCACAGGCCAGCGACATCATGCCGGTATAGCCAAAAAGGTTCAGCACTTTCAGGGGCCGGCCGGCGGCGCGGATGCGTTCCTGCGCGAACCGCCAGTGGACCGAATGCTCCTGGAAGACGCCGACATGGCGGAAGGGGGCACGGCGAACCTCGAAGGTCAGCCCGTTCCAGCGCATCCGCCAGTCATCTCGCGCAGAGGCCGAGAGCGTCTCCCAGTTGCCGCGCTCGTCATCGCCCGAGGCGGCGAAGCGGGCATCGGCGCGCCAGGAGGCGACCGGCCGGGCAGGCTCCCAGAAAGCCTGCGGATCGGGGCGGATCAGCGTCTGGCTGCCAAAGCGTTCGAGCTTCTGGCCATGGCCGCAGTCGATGAGGGCGTAATCCTCCCAGTCGTCGGCGATGAGGAGACGGAAATCGGCCTGAAGTGTCATGCGCGCGCGCCCTCGTAATCGTGCTGACGCCAGGCTTCAAAGGCCATGATGGCGGTGGCCTGGGCGAGGTTAAGGCTGTCGGCGCCGCCGCGCATCGGGATGATGGCGAGCGTGTCGCAGGTGGCCTCGACCATGGGCGGCAGGCCGGCCTGTTCATTGCCCATCAGGATGGCGCACCGCTCGCCATAGGGTGCCGTGTCGTGGCGGACCGTGCCGTTCACCGAGGCGGCCATGAGGCTGATCCCCGCCGCCCGTCGCCAGGTGTTGAACGTGCCGAAATCGCAGCGGGCGACCGGCATGTCGAAGATCGAGCCCATCGTGGCGCGCACGGTCTCGACCGAGAACGGGTCGACGCAATCACCGATCAGTATCACCCCGGCCATTCCGGCGCAGTCGGCCGTGCGCAATATGGTGCCGAGATTGCCGGGATCACGGACCTCGAACAGCGCAATCCAGATGCCCCGGCCGGGTCGGTCGAGATCGCCGAGGACGGCCTCGCGCTGGCGGAAGGCGGCGATGGCGGTCTGCGGATTGTCCTTGTGGGTGATGGTGGAGATCAGCCGCTCGGGCAGGGCGATCACGCGCGCGCCCTGCTGGCGGGCGCTGGCCATGAGGGCGTGAACATAGTCACGGTCCAGCGCGGTCGTCGCGACGGCGAGTGTCTCGATTTCCCAGCCGCGCGCGAGGCCCTGCTCGACGAGGCGGGCACCCTCGGCGAGGAAAAGGCCGGTTTCGGCGCGGCCCTTCTTGCGTTCAAGGCTGCGCAACTGCTTGACCAGCGCGTTGCCGGCGCTGGTGATGGTTTCGGGCGCCGGGGCCGCGCGGAAGGGTTTTTGGGGCATGCGAAAGCCTAGCGGGAGGTTTTTTGGGGCGAGCGAAAGGCTTTGCAACAAGAGCACACATTTGAAAAGACCGAAGGGGATGCTGATACCATCGCTTGCCTGCGCAACATGATTAATGCACTTGTTCAGCAAATTCGTGCTTCCGGGGCACGTCGTTATGGGGTCTGATATGGGACGGCAAGTCTTTGACTGGCTGCTTGTGCTGGCGAGCGTCATCGGCCTTTTTCTGGTCGGGGCATGGTCGATCTATCAGTCGGACCACAGCGCACGGGCGCTTGAGGCCGAACTTGAGGGCGCTGCAAGGCAGTCTCTCGATGAGCTTGGATATGGCTGGGCGCAGGTCCGTATGGATGGCCAGCTGGCGACCCTGACCGGCCGGGCACCGACGCCTGAGGCCGCCGCGCAGGCCGAGGACGCGGTGGTTCGCTCATCGGCCATCGTCATGCCGGAATTTTTCCCGCAGGCCATCTACCGTCCGGGCGGCGACATCTGGGGCGGCGTCAGCGACGTGCGCGTCGATTTCGAGGCGGCCAACGCCATCAGCCCTTACACCTGGGCGGCGACACTGGGCGCGGACGGCAGTCTGATGATTGTCGGCCACGTTCCGGACGCGGCGACGCGCGACGCCGTCATCCTTGAGGCCGAACGCCTCTTTCCGGGCCGGGTCTCGGCGCAGATGGAGCTTGGCGCAGGCGCGCCGCGCGGTGACTTTGCCGCTGTCGCGATTATGTCGCTCACCGCTTTGTCGAGCCTTGATCGCGGGGCGGCCACGCTGTCGGACGAACAGCTGATCCTGAGCGGGGAGACCGCCAGCGCCGAGGTCGGGGCATCGGTGGCCGAACGGATCGGCATCCTGCCCGAACCGTTCAGGTCCGAGGCCCGAATCACCGTGCTGACCCGGCGCTGGGCGGCTGAGCGCAATGGCGACGCTCTGGAGCTTTCAGGTGCGGTGCAGACGGAAGATCAGAAGTTCGAGATCAGCTCGCTGGCTGGCAAGGTTTTCGAAGGCCCGGTGCTCGACAACATGACGGTGGACGGGATCGACACCGGCGACTGGCTGAAGGGGGTGCGGATCGCACTGCCGCACTTTGCGAAATTCCAGTCGGGCCGGATGGCGTTCTCGCCGGGCACGGGCTTTTCGCTGGTCGGTGAGGCGAGCGATTCGACGCTGCAATTCCTCGCCGAGGATATTGCAGCCGCGGGCGAGGATCTCGGCATCACCGTCGATGCGGAGGTGATCGAGGTGGGCGTCGAGGAGCTTGCGGCGTTCGACTTCGAGGCCGACCAGAAGGCGGCGTGCGACGGCGCGTTCGCGCTGGTGCTGACCAACAATGTCCTCCTTTTCAAGCTCAGCTCCGCAGAGATCGACCGGGTCAGCGCCGACGCGCTCGACGCGCTGATGACGGTGGTGCGCCGGTGCGGGTCGGCTGACCTGATGGTCGAAGGCCACACCGACACCAGCGGCACGCGGGAGATCAACGTGTCACTGTCACGCGCGCGAGCGACCGCCGTGACCGACTATCTTGTCGCACGCGGCTTTCCGGCCGAACAACTGCAGGCGGACGGCTTCGGCCCCGACCGGCCGGTGGCCGACAATGGGACGGCGGCGGGACGCGCCCTGAACCGGCGAATTGAAATCCGTGTTCTCGACACGACAAACGACGGAGACAACTGAGATGGTCTGGCTGACGACGAAAATGTGGGCGGCACTGCTCATTGCGGCGGTCCTCGGAATGGTGCTCGGCTGGGCGCTGCGCGGCATTGGCCTCAAGGGACGGATGCATCGGGCAACGGCGGAACGTGATCTGGCGATCGCCGACCGCGACAAGCTGCGCGAAGAGGTGAATGCGCTCTATGCCGGCCAGTCGCGCCGCGAAGAACAGAGCCGCACCGTGACAACCGGCGGACAGGAACTCCAGAACGAGCTTGAGCGGCGCGACGCCAAGCTCAAGACGCTGACCGATGAACTCACCCGCTCCCGGCGCGAACTGGACGATCTCCAGATTGCGCAGCGCGAACAGGCCGCGATGCTCTCCAGGGCGGAAGCGGAAAAGGCTGAACTTGAAGCGCGCACAAGCAGCGGCAGCGGCGATGGCGGTGTCACCGGCGCGGCATTGGCGGGCATTGGCGGCGCAG
>JBGSUF010000090.1:0-9390 GCA_041736285.1 Hyphomonadaceae bacterium
GGCGAGGGCGATGTGCGCGCTGCGATCACGGCTTTGCTGGACTGGCCGATGCCGCGCGAGCTTGACCGGCTTGCACCGCGCCGTTTCGAAACGCCGCACGGGGCCTCGCACGCTGTTGACTATCTGAGTGGGAACGCTCCGCTGGTCGCGGTGCGTGTGCAGGAAGTGTATGGGCTGGCCGAGCATCCGGCGATAGCAGGCGGGCGTGTGCCACTGGTGCTTTCGCTACTGTCGCCGGCGCACCGGCCGGTGGCCCTGACGCGCGACCTGCCGGGCTTCTGGCGCGGGGGCTATCTCGACATGCGCAAGGACATGCGCGGCCGCTACCCCAAGCACGACTGGCCCGAAGACCCCGCAAACGCAACACCCCACGCCGGAAAGGTGCGGCGCGGTTAGTTACTCGGCGGCGATGGCGGAATTGTAGGAGTAAGTTGGCCAGGTTGGTTCATAACCGTCATCAGCCTGATTTCCCCAGACTGTCCAGCCGGGCCGCGCACCGCGGGCGAAGAGTTCGAGATATGGGCCGGACGAGCAAGCTTCGATGAGGTCATACTGTTCATCGGGCTTTCGGGAATGCTCCCGCTTTCTCGTCTCGATCATGTTGACCTGTCGGCGACCGGCCGCCTCGGTTCGCGCATTCTTTCCGCGAACGCCGAACAAGATCATCTCGGTTACATTGCGGAAATAGAAGCCCACGCCGCGCCCGTCCGATCCGCCATCTTTCCGGATCTTGTGCCAGATGATGTTCGTCTTGTAGTTGAAGCCCCACGCCTGCATCACCATCAACGCTTCTGGCAGGAGGGCGTTGGGTGTCCAGAGATAGAGGTGCGAAGTTGCTTCGGCCACGTCGGCGACGGGTAGTTTGCAGATATCTTCGAGTGTCATCGTCTCATAGCGGTTGAGACGCTTGTGCTCAGGCGCCATCTTGCCGGTGCGATTGGTGAACCGCCAGGGCGGGTCAGCCATGATCGTACGGAATTTCTGCCCCTGAAGCGTGTCGGCGAGAGGTTCCAACGGGAAAATTTCCTCAGAATCAGCCATGTGAAGTTTCTCCCCGGTCGTCCACGTAATTTGCTGGTTTGATCGCGAACGCGACAATCGGGCAACCACCCCCACCGCCGCCGAGAAGCCTCGGCATCAATTTATCGAGGTGAGTTGTGGACGCGCCGTAGCTCTGCTTGTCGCGGCCGATCTCATCGACGAGGAATTGCTGCAACTCGGAGGAGCGGGTGATGATCACACCAACATCAATTACGCTCAGATCGAACAAAAGTCTGAAATTGTTCAAGTCGCGATCAAAGAAGGGGTCTTTGTTGTTCCACTCGACTTCGAGCGCAACACGGTTCTTGAAGACATCAACTTCATGGGTCGGTGATGCCCGCTCGACGCCGTCCACGAGAATGCGCGTATCAAAGCGCTTGGCCGTCCAGCCCCGCGCTTTCAATGCGCCGTCAAGACGGTTCGCCATGATGGATTTGGAACCGCCGGGGGTTGCAAGCTCGGTGTGAAGCAAGCGGAATTCACGCAGAACGACCTGAATGTCGGCCCACTCATTCTCGCAGGCGGCAGACAACACCGCGAGGCCGTTACGGGCTTCGACGACGTGATAACGCTCAAGGATATCGTGTGGGACGAATCGTTCGATCATGTTTCGACATTAGCTGTTAAGGCGTTGTGTATCTAACGCGAATATGTTCATTTAATGTTCCATTCGTCAACCATATGAGCGAAACGGGAATTCAGCCAGACGGTCTGTAAGCCGGGTTCTGTGTCCGCTTGCGCGGTGACGATCATTCCTCTGGGACGAGGCTCGCGCCTCGCCTCTCGCGACCGACCCGGGATGCGCCGGAAAGACGCGGCGTATGCATCCCCTATTTGGTCTTGCTCCGGGTGGGGTTTACCATGCCGGTCCTGTTGCCAGTCCCGCGGTGCGCTCTTACCGCACCCTTTCACCCTTGCCATGTCCGTTCGCGGAGGCCGCGCGCGGACATTGGCGGTCTGCTCTCTGTGGCACTTTCCCTCGGCTCGCGCCGGGCAGGCGTTACCTGCCACCCTGTCTCCCTGGAGCCCGGACTTTCCTCCAGCCCCGTCCTTTGAGAGAAAGGGACCAGCGACCGTCCAACCGTCTGGCTGAGGCGAGGCTATAGCAAGTTGCCGGGCTGACGGGTAGAGGTTTCACCGCAATGTGGAAAATCGCACGGAAATTTCTGATCCTGCCTGTCTGGCATGCGCTGGTGCGGTTATCGCAGCCGGAAGTGAGGATCGTGACCGGCGGCGTGGCGTTCTATGCCATCTTCTCGACGTTTCCCCTGCTCTATCTGTCGCTGACATTGTTGTTCACGCTGCTGCCGCCTGACCTTTCCGCGCAGCTTGTCAATTACATCACGGCAACCTTGCAGGACACGCTGCTGGCACTTTCGGCGCAGGATGTGCAGGCGCTGATCGGGATCACGCCGCACCAGCTCAGCCTGCGCATCGGGCTGGCGCTGATCCTTGTGCTCTACACCGCCAGTTCTGGTGCAAAGGCGGCGATATTGGGCATCCGGATGATCGCCGGGAAGGGCAGCCAGGTGCGCTTCCTGCGGTTTCATTCCACCGCGCTGGTGATGACGGCGATCTTCGTGCTCCTTGTATGGACGATGGGCGTGGTGCAGCTGTCCATGGCGGCGCTGGCGGAGGCGACCGATGCGCTGGGCGCGGCGGGGCTGGGCGCGATGCTGGCGAAGGCGGCCTCGACATTGTGGATTTCCAAATGGGCGGGGAGTTTCGTGGCCTTCTACGTGGTGATCTCATTGTCCCTGCGCGGGTATCTGTCGAGCGGCTGGGCGATGGTGTCGGGCGCGGCAGCGGGGGCGGCGGTCTGGCTGCTGGCGACCTGGGGGTTTCAGTTCTACCTGTCGGTCAGCCCGCTGAACACGATTTACGGCGCGCTGGCGAGCGTGATCGCAGCGCTTATCTGGCTGACCGCGACGGCTTCATCGCTGCTGTTCGGCGCGGCGCTCGCGGTCGAATGGGGGCAGATGGGCGAGCATGGGGACGATCCGGCCCGTGATCAGGCCGACGACGCGGCGTAGGTCGCCTCGACGGTCAGGATGCGCGCGATGCAGTGCAGGTCTGCCCGGCCGGAGACGGAATGCGGCAAGAAGCGGCGCTGGAAGGCCCGCACGGAATGTTCGGTGACTTCGTCATATTCGCCATCAAACGTCACCTCATAACCGATTGCCGCGAGCGCATACTGGACCCGCTCCACGGCGGGGCCGTTGTCGCCGGGCCCGATTCCCTGCGCGCGGACCAGGTTTGGCTCACCCGTATCGGTCGGCCAGAGACCGACGCCCGCCCGCGCGAGCCGCTCCCACGGGAAATGCTCACCGGGATCGGCCTTGCGCGCCGGGGCGATGTCGGAATGGCCGACAATGCGGGTCTGCGGGACGTGATGCAGGGCGATCAGGCGCAGGCAGAGCGCGATGACCGCGCGGATCTGTGCATCGGGATAGGGCGGGAGCGTGCCGTCGGGAAGGGGCCAGTCATGGCCACCATTGACGATCTCGATGCCGATGGAGCGCGAATTGATGTCGCTCTGGCCGGCCCATGTCCCGGCGCCGGCATGCCAGGCGCGCGCGGTGTCGGGCACCAGCCGAAGCACACGGCCATCCTCGCACGCGACATAGTGGGCGGAGACCTTCGAGTCCGGATCGCACAGGCGATCAATGGCGGCCTCGCCGGTCTCCATGCCGGTATAGTGCAGGACGATCATGTCCAGCGGATGCTTGCGGGTGTCGTGGTTGGGGCTGGAGCGGACGTCGTAGAGCATGGCAGGGCCTCTCAGGTCGGGTCGGACATTTTGTCGGCGAGCGCGGCGGTCGGCAGCTTGCGATTGGGCCGAAGCGCAATCATGAGAACGCCTGACAGCGAAACGGCTGCGCCGATCAGGAGTTTCATCGTGAAGGGCTCGCTCAACAGGACGGTGCCGAAGAATACGCTCCACATCGGCGTCATCAGCGTGAGCGGCGAGATCAGGCTGAGGTCATGACGCTTGAGCAGGAAATAGAAGGCGCCGTGTCCGAAGATGCTGACGCCGAGAACGGCGAAGGCCGTGGCCGCGACAAACGGCCATCCGGCCTGCAGCGCGGCGGAGGGACCGCCACTCTCGGCCAGAGCGGAGAAGGCCAGCAGCAGCGGCGCTGACATCAGGCCAATCCATGCCTGCATGCGAAGCGGCGAAATCGGCGGGAGCCGTTTCATCAAGACCCCGCCCACCGCGCCGACAAAGGCCGAAATGGCAATCAGGATCAGGCCGTAGCTGAAGCTGAGATCATTCGGATCAACAGCGATCACCAGCACGCCGCCAAACGCCAGCGCAATGCCAACGCCGCGCCGCCAACCGATTCGCTCGCCGAGGAAGATGATGCTCAAAAGCGTCGAGAAGGGCACACCAAGCTGGCCGACAACGGCGGCCGAAGACGCCGGCGCGTCAGACAGGCCGGCAAACAGGAAGCCGAAGTGCAGCGCGCCGGTGAAGAGGGCGATCAGCGCAAGTATCCCGAACTTTTCCGGCACCGGACGCAGGAAACCGACAAGGATCAGGCCGACGAGGCCAAACCGCAGCGCCGCGAAAAAGATCGGCGGCACACCGAGGTCGGCCACCACCCAGCGGGTGACAACGACATTCAGGCCCCAGACGAGACATATCGCCATCAGCAGCAGGAAATTGCGCGCGCTCATGCTGCATCGCGTAACAAGGTTTCGGCAGGGTGTGTAGTGGTCGCGTCGGGTAAGGCGCTATTCGACGGTCCAGCCGTGTGAGGTGCGCCGGGCATTCAGGATCATGGCGGGGTCGGACGCGGCCGAAGCGGTCCCGGCAGCTTCAGCGGGGCGGCGATTGCTGACAAACCGCACAGCGAAGGCGGCTGTCGCCAGAAGTATGCCGGCCACCGCCGTCGCCATGGCAACAACGCTCGCCGTCAGCACGATCAGGGTGAAGAAGGTCAGCGTCGCAATGATCGAGACGCCACGCCGGGCCAGATGGGCCAACCGCCTTGTCCAGAGACCAAAGCTGAAATCAGGGCGCGCGGTCGAGACCATATTCGTTCCTCCAATAGTCAAGAGGATGGTGTCCGATGGGCCGCCCGTCAATCAGATTGCAGCAATTTATGGGTTGGGGGCTGTTTGGGGACTGAAAGCGGGTGGTTTTTGGAGGGGAGAAGGGGAAAGGGGAGACGTTGCCCCCCGACCTGACCGCCCGCGCTGAAGCGAGGGGCCAGCCTGGCGCTCTATGCCTCGGCATCCTGATCGGGACCGGCGGGCCGGATCAGATAGCCGCGTTCGGACTTGATGCGGGCGAAGGCGGAGGTGATGGCTGCAGCCTTGTCGTGCGCGGCGATCTCGAACTCACGCGGGGCACCGGTGGCGACGACGCGATCTGGGTGGAAGTCGGCCATCAGCCCGCGATAAGCGGCGCGCACTTCTGCAAAGCTTGCCTGGTGACTGAGGCCGAGGACGAGATAGGGATCGTCAGCGTCCGGGCCGATATGGCTTGCGCGGATGCGGCGGAAGCGATCCTCGTCAAAGCCGAACGCCCCGGCAACCGTGCGCAGATAATCCATCTCGTCGGGCGTGATGACGCCGTCGGCCCCGGCAATGTGGAACAATCCGTCGAGAATGCTCTCCAAAAGGCATGGACGCTCGCGGTAGCGCCGCCCGATCCGGCGGGCATAGCTCTCATAGCCGTGGACCGTCTGGCGGGCGAGGTCGAAGACGCGGCGCACCGAAGGCCAGTCCTCCGGGCGCGAGCGGAAGACGCGCGAAAACATCGCGACTTCTTCATCGGTGACACGGCCATCCACCTTGGCCAGCTTCGCGCCGAGGCCAACAACGGCGGCGGTGAAGCTGACATCGTCAGGGTCCGGCGCGCAGGCGCTCTCGGCCGCCGTGACCAGCCCTGAACCCGGCCGGCCCACAGCGTCTTCGGACGCTTCATAAAGCGACCGGCCAACAGTGAGCAGACGTTCCCAGATGGACATGGCGCGCACATTACGGCGGATGCGTTTCGACGCAAGAAAAATTGGCGTGATGAGACGCCGGGGCGACGTCTGGCCGAAGCGGCCCGGCGTGGGCGCTCGTGGATGAAAGGTTAACTCTTGTTCATCAGGTGGTCCATTTCCTGATGGGGGCGGTATAGGGAATGCGTCCGATGATCGGATGCCTTGCCCGCACCAGGCGGGAAGACATCGAAAGACCAAGCGGAGACTCCCCATGAAGAAGTTCGCTATCGCCCTGCTCGGCACGGCCCTGATCGCCGCCCCGGCTGCCTTTGCCGGTGGCTGTGGTGGCAAGGCCCAGACGGCCAACGCTGATACCACCCGCTATGTCGGCGAATACAAGGACAAGGCAAACATCGTCGAGACCGCCCAGATGGCCGGCGCTTTCGAAACCCTGATCGCAGCGGCTGTCGCGGCTGATCTTGGCGCCACGCTTGCCGAAGGTGGCCCGTTCACCGTTTTCGCGCCGACCGATGCAGCCTTCGCTGCGCTTCCGGAAGGCACAGTCGACACGCTTCTCCTGCCGGAGAACAAGGACACGCTTGCGGGCATCCTGACCTATCACGTCGTGCCGGGTTCGGTGTTCGCGGCTGACCTTGCTGGCAAGGTGACGGAAGTCGAGACCGTTGGCGGTGGCACGATCACCATCGACGCGACCGGTGAAACCATCACCGTGAACGGCATTGCCGTCTCGGCGACCGATGTCGAAGCCTCGAACGGCGTCATCCACGTCATCGACGGCGTCCTGATGCCGCAATAATCCTGAACGGGCCGGATGGGCAGGCTGCCCACTGGCCCGGCAGGCACTCAGACGACGGATATGGAGACGACACGTATCCAGACGAAGGGCGCCCCGCTGGCAGCATGCTGGCGGGGTGTTTCCCTTTCGGGGCCGGAGCGGGGCTGGTTCGGGGCCGGGGTCAGGACTTGCGAGTATCTTTCATGGCCTCGCGCAACTGGGCAATCTCGGCCGACAGGGTGTTCAGCATGTCCATCATCTCGCGGCGGTCGTCCTGGGCTTCGTCGGCCTCTTCTTCCAGTTCCTTCAGCGCAGCGACCTGGGTGGCCTCCTGACCGGCCTGAAGGGCCTCCACGATCAGCGCGATGAACAGGTTGAGGATGGCAAAGCTCGCGAGGAAGATGAAGATGAGAAAGAACGTCCAGGCATAGGGGTGGCCTGCGTCCATGACCTTCTGGACGACCTCATTGCGCCAGCCATCCATGGTCATGACCTGGAAGAGGGTGAAGGCGGAGGCCGGCAGGTCCTTGAACAAGGCCACAACCTCCGGATCGGTTGATCCGCTGTACATCATCGTGGCCATGACGGCGCCGACATAAGTGACGAGGCCAAGCACGGCGAGGATTGCGCCCATGCCCGGCAGCGCCTTGAACAGCGCTTCAGTGATCTGTTTCATCATCGGCACGATGTGCAGGAGCCGGAGCACACGCAGCACACGCAGCGCGCGGACCGCCGACATCGCCTCAGCGCCCGGAATGACCGAGACGCCGACGACAATCAGGTCAAACCAGTTCCAGCCAGAGCGGAAGAAGCCCAGCCGCAGAACGACGAGCTTCATCAGGATTTCCAGCACGAATATCCACGTGATCGCCCGGTCAATGAAGGCGAGCCCGCGAGCTTCGGCCGAACCGGGAGCGGCGTAGGTGAGCCAGCCGAGAATCACCGCATTCACAATGATCAGCGCCGTGATCGTGTTTCGAAACCACGGCGCGGCGACGATGGCCGAGAGGCGGCCCTGAACCGCAAGAGTGTTAACCGCCACGATGTCCCCGACAATCCAGCGTTGAAGAAAGCGACCGCACGCTAGCAGAGCGAGCGGGTTATGGAAGGCCCGTTGCGGCAGCGAAATCGCTGCGTATCACCTGGCGGCGGGGGCGGGCGGTGTGTCCGGGGCGGCGGTGGTGGTGTCGGAGACAATCACCCATTTGCCGCCGATCCGGCGGAAGACGAGGGTGAAAAGCCCGTTCGGCGCCCGGCCGGGATAGGCCAGTTGCCAGCGCCCGTGGACGATGGCGGCATCGGGCGCAAGCTGCACCACCTCAATGCCGGAAAAGGTCAGGCGGCCCATGGATTTGATGTCGGTGCCGTAATTGGCGCGGTAGCGGTCGCGCGTTGTCTGCCAGCCCCGCGTGACGGTGCCGCCGGAGGCAAAGCGCAGCTCCGGGGAATTCCAATAGCCCTGCATGAAGCCATCAATGTCACCGCGATTCCACGCGGCGGCCTGCGTGCTGATGATGGCCCGGATGGCGATCTCTTCAGCGTTCATCGCGTAGGTGGCGCGGCGTGGGCTGAAATTATCGCCCGCGGAGACGCAGGCCGGGAGCGCGAAAAGAGCAAGCGCGGCAATGATATGGGACTTCACGTTTCATCCTCCCCGGATTTGTTCGACCACCGACAATAACCGCCGATCCGCACTTCGGCCATGCGGGAGATTCGGAGTGATGCGCGAAAGCCACGCTTTCCCACGCTGTGTGTGGTGTCCGTGTGACGCCTCCCACGGTTTCCCACAGGCGTGTTCCGTGAAATTCATGTATATTTCGCATTTTGTTCCAATTAATCAGAGTTTTGCACATGCGGTTTTCAATGCGTGTCCCATTGGCTCCCATGCTTTCCCATGGTATCCCAATTAACTGTTGATTAGCCCTCTTTCGGGGGCGGTCAGGGCACAATGGGGCTGCCATGTTCTTCTCCTCGCATGAGGGAGGTCTCGACCAGAAGGGCCGGGTGTCTATCCCGGCCAGCTTCCGCGCGGCGCTCGGAGGGGCGAACAAGGTTTATCTCATGCCGGCCCTGGACAAATCAGGCTGTCTTGAAGGTGGCGGGGAGGAACTGTTGCAGTATTATCGCGCAATCTTCGCCCGCATGGCTCCGGGCAATCCCAAGCGGGCGAGTTTTCGGGCCGCAGTGTTCTCCAACATCGTTGAGCTTGGATTTGACTCCACTGGCCGGATAGTGCTGCCGAAGTCGCTGATCGAGGCGGCCGGGCTGACCGATCGGGTGTTGTTTGCCGGGCATGACGACCGCTTTCAGGTCTGGGATCCGGACCGGTTTGCAGCCTATGCCGACAAGGCCCGCGATGAGGCGGCGGAAAACCTCTCTGATCTCGATGAGCCGTTCTTCGAAGCGCTGCAGGCTGGCGACATTCGCACGGGAGGGCGGCCATGAGCGGGCATCTCCCGGTTCTCCTTGCCGAGATCGTGCAGCAGCTTTCACCGGTTGATGGCGATGTCATGCTGGACGGCACGTTCGGCGGCGGCGGGTATGCGCGCGCGCTGATGGAGACGGCGGCGATCACGCTGATCGGGGTGGATCGCGACCCCGCAGCGGTGGCGC
>JBGSUF010000099.1:0-4528 GCA_041736285.1 Hyphomonadaceae bacterium
ATGCCGATGCCCCGGCCGGCAGCGACGCCGCCGCGCTCGCCGCGCAGCTTCCGGGCGGCGAACATGTCCTGATCGAGGAGTTTGCTGACCTCCTCCCCGGTGAGCGGACCGACGCGTTCAATGCCGTTCTGCTCGATTTCCTGGAGCGCCGCCTGCCCCGGAAGGCCCCCGAATATCGCTCCGGCTCGGACGCCCGCACCCTGCGCGATGCGCTCGGATGCTTTGCTACCGGCGTCACCGTCGTCACCGCCCGCGCACCCGACGGAACGCCCGTCGGCCTGACGGCCAACAGCTTCACCTCGGTCTCGCTCGACCCGCCTTTGCTGCTGGTGTGCATCGGAAAGACCTCCAGCAGCAGCCCCGCCATGCAGGCCGCCGCGCATTTCGCCGTCAATGTCCTGCACATCGGACAACAGCCGACGTCGAACGTCTTCGCCCGCCCGGGCGTGGACCGGTTCAGCGAGACCCCGTGGGAGCCGGGCCAGTCGGACGTGCCGGTCCTGACCAATTCGCTCGCGACCTTCGAATGTGCCCGCCATGCCGTCCATGATGGCGGCGACCACATCATCCTCCTTGGCCATGTCGAACGCGCGCGATTCGAGCCCCGGCGCGATCCGCTCCTGTATTTCCGCGGCCGCTACCGCCGCCTGCATTTCACCTGACAAACCGCCGCTTCACCCGAAAGCCGACCCCGCAACCGGCATGAACGGTCGCGGGGGCCGCCCCGAGCTTACAGGCTGCGGGCGATCAGTACCTTCATGATCTCGTTGGAGCCGCCATAAATGCGATCCACCCGGCAGTTCCTGAACAGCCGCGCGATCGGATAATCATTGATGTAGCCATAGCCGCCATGCAGCTGCAGGCAGGCGTCAATCACCTGCCACTCATTCTCCGTCACCCACAGCTTGGCCGCCGCCGACGTGGTGTTGTCGAGCGTCCCGTCCAGAACGCGCTGCAGGCAATCATTGACCAGCGCCCGACCGGCAATCGCCTTGGCCTTTGCGTCTGCCAGTACAAACTGCGTGTTCTGGAAGTCGAACACGCGCTGCCCGAAGGCTGTGCGCTCCTTGGTGTATTCGACGGTGTAGGCAATCGCCTTCTCCATCGCATTCTGGGCGCCGACGGCAATGATGAGGCGCTCTTTCGGCAGTTCCGCCATCAGCTGGAAAAAGCCCTTGCCCTCGACCCCGCCAAGCAGGTTGTCGGCCGGGACAAACACGTCATCGAAGAACAGCTCGGAGGTGTCTTGTGCCTGCTGGCCGATCTTGTCGAGCTTCTTGCCCCGCCGGAATCCATCCGCCTCGTCCGGCTCGACGACCAGTAGCGACACACCGCGCGCGCCCTGCGTGGGATCGGTCTTGGCGACCGTCACCACGAAGTCGGCCACCTGTCCGTTGGAGATGAACGTCTTCGAACCGTTGATCCGGTAGCCATTGCCATCGCGCAGCGCCGTCGTGCGGATGGCCTGCAGGTCCGACCCTGCGCCCGGCTCGCTCATCGCGATCGCGCAGACCCGTTCGCCCGAAACCAGCTTGGGCAGCCAGCGCCGCTTCTGCTCCTCGGTGCCATGCGAAACGACATACGGGGTGATGATGACATTGTGCAGCGTGATCGCAAAACCTTCGATGCCCAGCCGCGAGCACACATCCGCCAGCACCACATCATGCCGGAAATCACCGCCCGGACCGCCATATTCCTCCGGCACGGTGACGCCGAGAAAGCCCGCCTCACCGACCTCGCGCCAGAAATCGCGTTCGACCTGTCCATCCTGCATCCACTTGTCGATCCGCTTTTGCGGCGCAGCGCGGGTGAAGAATTTCTCTGCGGAATCGGCAAACATGCGGATCTCGTCATCCTGCATGAAGGCCGGCTGCTGAAGACCCAATACCGACATCTCAAACTCCCTGACCGTGCGTGCGAAGACCATACAACGCATCTGATTTCTTCCGCCGCGCCGAAAAGGGGCGAGACGGTCACGACAGCAAGAATTCATGCCTGACGTTACGTCCGGCAAGGGTTTTCCGCGCATGACCCCGGGGAAGGCTTGCTTTCGGCCTGTTTGCCCTCAAAACAGGCGACACAGGATATATCAGGGAGACCTCAGATGAAGCTCGATAACTCGATTTCGGCCGTTGTCACGGGCGGTGCATCCGGCCTCGGTTACGCCACCGCCCGCCGCCTCTCCGCAGAGGGCGTCAGGGTCGGCATTTTCGACCTCAACGCCGAAGCCGGCGAGCGTGTCGCCGCCGAGCATGGCTGGACCTTCGCCCGCGTCGATGTCCGCTCCGAAGAACAGGTCGATGCCGGCTTTGCCGCTGTCCGCGCCGCCAACGGCCAGGAACGCATCCTCGTCAACTGCGCCGGGATCGGCAACGCCATCAAGACCGCCTCTCGCAACAAGGAGACCGGCGCGGTGGAGCATTTCCCGCTCGACAAATTCACCCTCGTCATCGAGGTCAATCTGATCGGCACCTTCCGCTGCATCGCTAAGTCGGCCGCCGGCATGCTGACCCTCGACCCGGTCGACGGCGAGCGCGGGGCCATCGTCAACACCGCCTCCGTCGCCGCCGAGGATGGCCAGATGGGACAGGCCGCCTACGCCGCGTCCAAGGGCGGGGTGGTCGGCATGACGCTGCCCATCGCCCGCGACCTCGCGCGCGACCTGATCCGCATCAACACCATCCTGCCGGGCCTGTTCAACACTCCTCTGCTGCAGGGCGCACCCGACCACGTCAAGGCGGCCCTCGCGGCCCAGGTGCCAAACCCTGCCCGCCTCGGCAACCCGGAAGAATACGCCTCGCTGGCGCTGGAAATGTGCCGAAACCCCTATTTCAACGGCGAAGACGTCCGCCTCGACGGCGCCATCCGCATGGCCCCCCGCTGAGTCGATCGCCGACCACCGGCAACGGCTGAAACACCCGCCCCTTTCTGCACGCAGGAAGGGGCGGCGGCAGCGGCATCGCCAGCCGCCATGCACTGCATCTTCGCAGCCGCACAAACACCCCTCGCCAAGGCCCCGCAAATCGGGTATCTCCCCGGCCAAGGTGTCGCGCCGGATGACTGCTCCCAAGGGAGGTCAGGTCCGCAGGGATGCCATCACCCCTGTGGAGGCTCCGCCCGTCGGCCCTCCCCGCGACATTTGAAAGAGTGACAATGACCGATTTTCCCGGCGTGAGCGCCCCTCTGGCCGAGGCGCTGGCCGCGCGCGGCTATACCGAGCTTACCCCTGTCCAGACCGCCATGCTCGACTCCGCGCTTGATGACCGCGATCTCCTTGTTTCGGCGCAGACCGGCTCCGGCAAGACCGTCGCCTTCGGCATCGCCATCGCCGACACGCTTTTGTCGGGCGGATCGCGCATGCCCGACGCCAGCGCCCCGCTCGCACTGGTCATCGCCCCGACTCGGGAACTGGCCTTGCAGGTCCAGCGCGAACTTGAGTGGCTTTATGCCCCGGCCGGCGCACGCATCGCCTCGTGTGTTGGCGGCATGGACATTCGCGACGAGCGCCGTGCCCTGTCGCGTGGTGCCCATATCGTTGTCGGCACGCCCGGCCGCCTCGTCGACCACGTCTCGCGCGGCTCGCTCGACATGACCGGACTGCGCGCCGTCATCCTCGACGAGGCTGACGAAATGCTGGATCTCGGCTTCCGCGAGGAACTCGAAACCCTGCTCGCCGCCGCCGCGCCGGACCGCCGCACGCTGATGTTCTCCGCCACCGTCTCCAAGCCGATTGCGCGGCTGGCTGCGACTTTCCAGCGCGACGCCGTCCGGGTCAACACCGCCAGCGCCGCCGAGCCGCACAAGGACATCGACTACCGCGCCTACCTCATCCAGGAGGGCGACACCGAGAACGCCATCATCAACGTGCTGCGCTATTTCGAGGCGCGCAACGCCCTCGTGTTCTGCGCCACGCGGGAGGCTGTGAACCGGCTCACCGCCCGCTTCCAGAATCGCGGCTTTTCCGTCGTCGCCCTGTCCGGCGAGTTCACCCAGAAGGAGCGCACCCACGCCCTTCAGGCGATGCGCGATGGCCGCGCCCGTGTCTGCGTCGCCACCGATGTTGCTGCGCGCGGCATCGACCTGCCCGATCTGGAACTCGTCATCCATGCCGACCTGCCCCGCAACAATGAAAGCCTGCTGCACCGTTCCGGCCGCACCGGACGGGCGGGCCGCAAGGGCACCAGCGCGCTGATCATTCCCTCCCGCGCGCGGCGCCGCCTCGAACGCCTGTTCGAGGACGCCAATGTCGAGCCGACATGGATGTCCCCGCCATCTGCAGCCGATGTCGAGGCTCGCGACAATGAACGCCTGCTGTCGAGCCCGCTCTTGTCGGAACCGGCGTCCGCCGCAGACCTTGCCACCGGCGCGGAACTGGTTGCCCGCTACGGCGCTGAAACCATCGCCGCCGCCTTCGTCCGTGCACAGCGCGCTGGCCTGTCAGCGCCGGAAGACCTCGCCGAAGTCCGGATGGAGGCGCCCCGACGCCGCGACGACCGCCCGCAGCGCGAACCCCGTGACGCCCGCGCTC
>JBGSUF010000111.1:0-2341 GCA_041736285.1 Hyphomonadaceae bacterium
GCGCCGTCTATCTCGCGCAGGCCGGCAATGCCTGGATGGCCGCGCAGATGCCGGAGGAGGCGCTGGCGGTGATCTCGCAGGCGCTCGACATGCGCCCGCGCAATCCGGGGCTTCTGACTGACAGGGCGGCGGCGCTGATCCTGCTTGGCCGGGAGCAGGACGCCATTGGTGACCTCAACATCGCCATCGACCAGATGCCAGACCTTGCCGATGCGCGTTTCCTGCGGGCAAAGGCCTATCTGGCAACAGGCCGGGAAAGCATCGCGCTGATCGAAATCGAAGAGGCGCGCAAGCTCGACCCGACGAATGTCGACATGGTTGTGTTGCGCGGTGATATCCGCGAGGCGATCCGGCTGAAGTCCGGGGAGTAGCCCGAGTCCGGGGAGTCGCCCCGGTTCGGGCCCTTGCGGGTCAGGTTTTTTCCGCCTGCACGGTCTGCGCTGCGGCTGTCGGCTTGTCGGCGGCTTCGCGCCTGGCCGACAGGGCGAGGCCGACAAGCAGCGGGACAAGGATGCCCGGCAGGCCCTCATAGACCTGCTCATGCCAGCCGAGGCCGTAGCGCCAGCCCAGCGCAACGGCGACACCCAGAAGCATCAGCCCGATGGCCAGCGGCTCGCTGACCCGCCGCCCGAAGGCCAGAAGGAAGAGCAAAGGCGCAAACGCGCTCGCCAGCGTCGACCATGCGAGGATGACGAGGCTGAACACGCTCTGGCTGCCGGACAGGGCGAGCAGGAGGGCGAGGAGGGTGGTGATGGCGGTGGCCGTCTTGAGCATCCACGGGCGTTCGAGGCGGCTGGGGGCGAAGTCATGCGTCAGCGCCGCCGAGCAGGAGAGGACGAGGCTGTCGGCGGTCGACATCGTGGCCGCGAAAATGCCCGCGAGGATCAGCCCGACGAAGACGTCCGGCAGCAATTCCACCGCCATCAGTGGCAGGGCGAGTTCGGGGTCGATGCCGGAAAGCTCCGGCAGGTAGACGCGGGACAACAGGCCAACCCCGGTCGCGAGCGCGTAGAACGCGGTGAAATAGAGATAATACCAGGCGCGGGCGCGGTTCATGTTGCGCTCCTCGTTGAGGGCCATGAAGCGCACCATGATGTGCGGCTGGCCGACGACCGAGAGACCCGCAAACATCCAGCCGACGACGAACAGCGCCATGCCGCCAAGGCCCGGCAGGAGGAGATCGTCGGGGAACAGGTCGAGGAAGCCTGGAATGTCCCGCCAGCGGTCAAGCGTGCCGCTGATCCCGCCAAGCCCGGCGAGACCGACGACGAAAAGAAGCGTCATTGCGGCCAGCATGGCGAAGGATTGGGCTGCGTCAGTCCAGATCGACGCCCGGATGCCGCCGACGATGGAGTAGACGACGACCATGATGGCCACGGCCGTCGCGCCGACGGCGGGGTCGATGCCGAGCATGCCATCCAGCGCCTTGCCGCCGGCCGATATCTGCGCGGCGGCGTAGGCGATCAGGAAGACCACCATGATACCGGCGGCGATTCGTTGCCAGATGCCGAAGCCCGCCCCCTGCCAGTTGGCGATGACGGACGCGAACGACGCCTGTCCGGTGCTGGCCGTTGCCTTGCGCAGGCGGCGGTGGATGAAAAGCGAGCCGACATAATCGCCGAGAATCCAGCCGATCATCAGCCAGATCGCGGCCAGGCCCGTGGCGTAGGTGTAGCCGATCACGCCGATGAACATGTAGCCGGAATTGTTGGTCGCGACCGCCGACAGTCCAACCAGCCAGGGGTGGACGCTGCTGCCGGCGAGGTAATAGTCCTCACGCGCGCCGGTCGACTTTCGGGCAGACGACAGGCCGATGAGAAGGATGACCGCGAGGATGGTCAGGAAGCTGGCGGCAATCATGGCGTGGGTTCCACTTCTCCGGGAGGCTGGCTGAAAAGGTCAAGCTGGATGTCGTCTTCGCCGCGCGGGTCGATTTCCGCGATGGCGTAGGACGTGGCGGGGACCACGCTGAAGGGCGATTTTTCCTCTGCGGGGGTGAGCTGACCAACGGCGCGGCGGCGCAGCATAACGCCCGACAGGAGAATGAGCGCGCCAGCGGCGAAGACGAACAGTCCGCCCGGGCCGATGCCAGAGGACATCAGCGCGCCCGCCGTCAGCGGCCCGACGACGGAGCCTGCGCCCCAGATGGTGAGGATGCCGGCCATCATGGAGGTTGTCTGATCCGGGCTGGAGCGGTCGGCGGCGTGGGCGACGGCGACGCCGTAATAGCTGAGGGATCCGGCGCCAAAGACGCCCGCGCAGACCAGCGCCAGCGGGATGGAGCCTGCGCGCAGGGCGAAGTAGAGGCCGACGGCAGCGCCCGCGCCGATGAGGCCGAGGG
>JBGSUF010000125.1:0-1759 GCA_041736285.1 Hyphomonadaceae bacterium
GCCACCGCCTGCCCGCCGGCACTGCTGCTGCTGACGAGGTCGAAGCGGCGCGGCGGCGCAGGTTCACCTTCCCCAACCTGCCGGACATGCCCCGGCGGGGGTTGGAGCGCGATCATCACCGCGTCGAGATTTGGATTGTCCACAGCCATGACGAAAAGCCTGCGCCTAGGGGGTTAACGCCCGGTTCCTGCGGCCCGACCTGCCACGCCGACGGCCCGGCCTGCCACAAATGTGAGCCTAATCCACTCCAAACAGGATTTCAGGTGATTTCAGCACATCCTCTCCGGCCTGAATGATGGCCGCGATCCGTCCGTTCGCCGTCGCCAGCGTGTCCTCGGCAAAAAAGCGCGCCACCGCCAGTTGTCGCTCCGAACCGCTCCGCCTTGCCCCGCGTGACAGATACATCCCCGCCACGACGTCCCCGGCCAGCTTGAGATAGGCGGTCGCCCCGGCAAGCCCGCGCTGGCGGTCAGTCTCCATTGCGGCAACCATCCAGCCCGTCGCCCGCTCCAGCGCGTCGGCCGCATCCTCCAGCCGGACGGCAATCTCGACGAGCCCCGGCTGGTTCGACGTGCGCGCCAGCCCCGCCTCCTCGCGGACATCGGCGACCATCTCCATCATCGCCGCCCCCTTGTCGCGGCCCAGCTTGCGCCCGACAAGGTCGATCGCCTGTATCCCGTTGGTGCCCTCATAGATCGGCGTGATCCTGACGTCGCGATAAAGCTGGGAGGCCAGCATCCCGCCCATGAATCCCATGCCGCCATGCACCTGCACGCCAAGGCTCGCCGCCTCGACGCCGGCATCGGTCGACCACGCCTTCGCCACCGGCACCAGCAGGTCTTCGCGTGTCTGCGCGCCCTCATCGCCGCCGAAATGGGCCAGATCGGAGGCCACCGCCGTTGCGTGACAGATCGCCCGGCTGCCCATGGCGAGGCCCTGCATCCGCATCAGCATCCGCGCGACGTCGGGATGGCGCGCGATCGGCGCCGGTCCCTCAATGCCCTCGACATTGCCCTGCTTGCGCTCGAAGGCGAAGGCCCGCGCCGTCTGGAACGCCGCCTCGCACACACCGACGCCCTGCAGCCCGACCGCCAGCCGCGCCGAGTTCATCATGGTGAACATGCAGGCCAGCCCGCGATTCTCCTCCCCGATCAGCCAACCCGTCGCACCGTCATATTCCATCACGCAGGTCGGCGAGGCATGGATGCCGAGCTTTTCCTCCAGTCCGATACAGTGCGCCGCGTTGCGCGCGCCGAGGCTGCCATCGGCATTGACGATGAATTTCGGCACCAGAAACAGCGACACCCCGCGCGATCCCGCCGGCGCGTCCGGCAGCCGCGCCAGCACCAGATGGATGATGTTTTCCGTCAGGTCATGGTCGCCCCATGTGATGTAGATCTTCTGCCCTGTGATCGCATAGCTGCCATCGTCATTGCGCTCGGCCTTCGTCTTCAGCGCGCCGACATCCGATCCCGCCTGCGTCTCGGTCAGGTTCATCGTCCCGGTCCATTCCCCGGAGACCAGCTTTGGCAGATACATCTCCTGCTGCTGCGGCGTGCCATGCGCCAGCAGCGCCTCGATTGCGCCATAGCTGAGCAGCGGGCACAGGCCGAAGGCGAGATTCGCCCCATGAACCATTTCCATCACGCCAAGCTGGACCGCGCGCGGCAGCCCCTGCCCGCCCCATTCCTCCGGAAGCGCTAGCCCCATCCAGCCGCCCGCCTGAAACGCGGCGTAGGCCGTCTGCGTCGCCGCGCTC
>JBGSUF010000185.1:0-1940 GCA_041736285.1 Hyphomonadaceae bacterium
GGAAAGCCTGCCGCGCTCTCGCCCGCCTCGCGGCCGTGCACCATGATTTCGACGCCCGCCCCGCCATGGCTTTCGCACAGCCGGACATGATTGGCCGCGCCCTCATCGGCAAAGTCCGGATGCTGGGGCAGCGCCTCATGCACCACGAAATGCCGGGCGTCACGGAAGATCGCCGCGAGCGTGCGGTGCGTGTCGGCATGTTCCTGCGCCCGGTGCAGCATGGTCGACAGGTTGGCGACGCTGAGATGCAGCCGCCCGTCCGCCGTGTCTGCCGAGGGTGACACCGTTGCCGCATTCGCCGTCCACATCGAGGACGCTGACCAGGCCGCCTTCAGGAGAGCGGGTGACACGCGTGCCGCCTCGGTGATCGCCTGTCCTTGTCCGGGCGCAAAACCCGCACTGCGCAGCAAGGCAAAGCCCGGCCGCGCCAGCGGCGGGATCACCCCCTGCACCAGCCCCGACCGCACAAGCGTGCGCATCTTTTCAAGGCCCTGCAACGCCGCCTCGCGCGGGCTGGACACATCGCCCGCATTGTTCGCGCTGGCGAGGTTGCCATCCGACAGCCCGCCATAATTGTGCGACGGCCCGATCAGCCCGTCGAAATTCACCTCCACCGCGCCGCTCATTTCGGGAAGCCCGCTGCCGCCATGCGCTCGGCGCGCGGGGCGATCTGCTGGGCCTGCGGCCATGCGCAATAGTCAGCCGCGTAATAAGCGCCCGGCCGGAAATTGCCCGAATGCCCCGGCCCGCCGAACGGCATGTTGGACGCAGCCCCCGCCGTCGGCCGGTTGCGATTGAGTATGCCGGCGCGCATCTCCATCTGAGCCCGCGACCACAGCGCGTCATCATCGCTGACCAGCCCGCCCGCGAGGCCGTAGCGCGTGTCATTGGCAACCCTGATGGCCGTGTCAAAGTCCGCCACCCGGATCACCTGCAAGAGCGGCCCGAACAACTCCTCGTCCGGAATGCCGCGCGCGTCCGTCACGTCAACCACGCCCGCCGTGACAAAGCCAAGCGCCGGATCGCGCGCCTCCAGCCGCTTCAGCACCCGCCCGCCATGACCCTCCAGCATCGCCTGAAACTTCACCGCCGCCTGTGCCGCCGCCGCCGACACCAGCGGCCCCATGAAAATGTCAGCCGCGTCCCAAGCGCCGATCTTCAGTCCCTCGGCCCGCGCAATGACGGCCTCGACCACCGCGTCACCGAATGCGCCCTCCGGCAGGATCAGCCGCCGCGCATCCGAACAGCGCTGGCCCGTCGTCAGATAGGCCGACTGCGCCGCAATGTCCGCCGCAGCCTCGACACTGGCCGGCTCCCACACGATCAGCGGATTGTTGCCGCCCATTTCCAGCGCCAGCATGACTTCCGGCCGCCCTGCGAAATGGCGATGAAAGTGCAGGCCCGCAGCCGCCGAGCCGGTGAACAGCAGTCCGTCAATCCCCGCATCGAGCAGCGCCCCGCCCGTGTCGCGTCCGCCATGCACAATGTTGAGACATCCATCCGGCAGCCCGGCCTCCGCCAGGCACTCCGCCAGAACGGCCGCCACCGAAGGCGCCTGCTCGGACGGCTTGAAGACGCACGTATTCCCCGCCAGAAGCGCCGGAACGAAATGCCCGTTCGGCAGATGCCCCGGAAAGTTGAACGGTCCGAACACCGCCATCACTCCATGCGGGCGATGGGTCAGGTGCGCCGCACCGAACGCCGTCTCGTCTGTCTTCTCCCCCGCCCGCTCCTTCAGTGACGCAATCGAAATGGCAATCTTCGCCGCGATCGCGCCGGCCTCGCCAAGGCTGTCCCACAGCGCCTTGCCCATGTCGCGGGAGATGGTGCGCGCAATCTCCTCCTTGCGCGCCGTCACCGCTGCGGCGTAGCGCTCCATGACCGCAATCCGCTCATCGATCGGCGTCCGCCGCCACCCTGAGAACGCCGCGCGCGCGCTC
>JBGSUF010000212.1:0-17202 GCA_041736285.1 Hyphomonadaceae bacterium
GGCGCCGCGTATCACCGTGCCCCCGTTGCGGATCACGCCGGACCACAGCCCCGCCACGAGCGCGTTCCCTCCGGCGATGCGCAGGCCCCGCGAATTTCCCGCCAGCCGATCCAGGAGGTAACGGCAGAACAGTTTTCCGACTCGAAAGCTCGCCGACAGGGATCGCCGCATCGCCATGTAGTCGGGCAGGTCGCGTGATGCCACGGTCATGCCACCGAAAATCATGGTGCTGGCAAGCGGCGGGCGAAGGTGTTTGAAGTTCGCGCCCAGAAGACGTCCGTTTGCCGGCAGCGGCCGAAGCGCCCGCCCGCCTGCCAGCGCGCCCGGCAGCGTGTCGTAATAGTCGATCGACGTCGCCACCAACTCGTACGCGACATCCGAATTGTCCTCGACAAACGCGAGCATCTGCCGGGCGTCATGGGCGAACCTGTGCGCCCGGCCCGGATCGACCGCCCGGGAGGCCGAGCTCAGATAGAGCAACGCATCCTCCGGCCTATCCTGAATTCCGGCCGCGCTTGCCTGACGAGAGCAGGGCACCCAGGCCATTCCTTCGGACCGCGCCGTGGAGCCTCCGACCAGTTCAGTCTTCTCCAGCACAAGCACATCAAGGCCCGCCGCCGCCGCCGTCAGCGCGCTCGTCAGCCCGGCCGCGCCCGATCCGACGACGATCACATCGTAGGCATCCTTGATGCGTTGGGCTGGCGTGCTGGTCATGTTCGAATGCCTTGCTTTCTTCCGATGCACTGAGGGTGTGTCGTTCCAGTCTCCCTGCAACTGGCAGGGGAGGCGTTGTGTCAGCCGGTGTTGAACGAGGCCAGTTTGAGCTGTGTGTATTCCAGCAGTCCGGGGCGCCCGAAATCAGCGCCGAAACCGGAACGCCCTGCCGGTTCGAATCCGAGGACTGAGGAGGCGTCCGAAGGCGGGCCGGAATGGGCGTTGATCGTGACCACGGCCGCCGACAAGGCATTGGCCAATGCGTGTCCTTCGGCGAGATCGCGCGTCCAGGCTGTCGCTGAAAGCCCATAGCCAGAGCTGTTTGCGAGGTGAATTGCCTCCTCGCGCGTGTTGAAACGGGAGACGGCCAGCACGGGTCCGAAGACTTCTTCGTGGCAGATATCTGCATCTGGCGAAACGTGGTCATAGATGGTCGGCGCGATCCGCAGCCCTTGCGCACCATTGGCAGCCGGAGTGCCGCCCCGGACAGTCCTGGCACCTTCACGTTCCGCCTGCGACATATGTGATGTGACGCTGTCATACTGCCGGGCGCGGGCGATCGGACCGGTGGTGGTTTCCGGATCGAGCGGGTCGCCCGGCATGAACGCGTCGCTTGCGCGGGCGACCGCTTCGATGAGGGCGTCGGCGATGCTTTCGTGGACGATGAGCCTCGTTCCGGCCGAGCAGACCTGTCCGCCATTCCAGAACACGCCGTGCGCGAGCACCGGCGCAATCGCCTCGATCTCGCTGAAGGTTTCGCAGACGATGTGCGGGGATTTTCCGCCAAGCTCCATCGTCAGGGGCACGGGATAGCCATTGGCGGCTGCGTCTTTCTGGATGGCCGCCCCGGTCCGGGCCGAGCCGGTAAACGTCACCTTGTCGATCCCCCTGGCGCTGACCAGAGCGCTGCCCGTGGTGGCTCCGCGCCCGGTGATGACATTCAGGACACCTGCCGGCAGGCCTGCTTCCAGTGCCAGTTCACCCAGCAATAGCGCGCTTCCGGAGGACAATTCGGACGGTTTCAGAACCACGCTGTTGCCCATCATGAGCGCGGGCGCGATTTTCACGACAGCCTGATTGAAGGGAAAGTTCCAGGGCGTAATGGCCGCGATCACCCCCAGAGGCGCCCTGATATTCACCTGCAGCATGCCGGGCCGTGTGACACCGGCCTCGTTCGTCAGGGTTTGCGCCAAAACGCCAATGTCGCGCAGCCCGGCGGTGGTCACGGCAACATCGGCCAGCGCCTCTGAAATGGGCATGCCCATTTCCAGCGCGTCGAGCAGCGCAATGTCCCTCGCGCGCTCATCAAGGAGCAGTGCCCATCGCGTGAAGATCGCGGCGCGCTGAGCAAAGGTCTGGCGACGCCAGTCGCCGCGCTCATAGGCGCTCCGGGCCGCATCGACAGCCATTCTGACAAGGCCGACAGCATCGACATATGACCCGGTGGTGCGCCCGGCGTCGGGGTGGCCGGCCTCGAACGTCTCCCCGTGGGCCTTGATCCGGCCCATTCCTCCGACGATGCAGCGCGTATCAACGCGCAGCGCCGCCACCGCATTGTCAACCTCGGAACGCGAAGTGAAGTCAGTCACGAGATCAGCTCCCAGAAGACCAGCCGACGGGCAACAGCCGCCCCGATGTGTCACTTTTTGGTTACGCCCTAGACGGCGTGCTTGTCAATTTTATGTCGGCATCTTGTATGCACCGTGTATTTATGTAGCATCCGAAAATCATAATTGAAGATCGGGAGAGCAGCATGAACACATTTTGTCGGAAAGAACCCTCAAGGCTCGGACGACTTGTCCTGGCCGGGATGGCATCGTCTCTGGCGCTCGGCTTCGCCATGGGTGGCCCGGCCTTTGCCCAGGAGGCCAGCGATGCGCCTGCCGAGGTGGAAGGCGAGCGCGTTTTCGATTCAGTGACCGTAACGGCCCGAAAGCGCGCCGAGAACCCGCAGGATATCCCGATTACGCTGGATGTGATCGGCGGCGATTACCTGGAGCAGGCCGGGCTTTCGACGCTGGACAATCTCCAGTTTTCACTGCCGGGCGTGGCCATTGAATCGTTTGAAAATGCCGCGAGGGTCTCTATCCGGGGTGTCGGCTCTGCCACTTCCGGCCTTGGCGCGGAAGACTCCACTTCGGTGCATCAGGACGGTGTCTATATCGCCTTTCCGGGTCAGGCGCTGGGCCGCCTGTTCGATGTTGACCGGCTGGAAGTCCTGAAAGGCCCGCAAGGAACGCTTTACGGACGCAACGCAACGGCAGGCGTTGTCAATATCGTGTCGCGTCGCCCCGGCACCACTTTCGGCGGCGAGGCCGAGGTCACCTATGGTTCCTTTGAAACCTTCCGCTTCAACGGCGCTGTTGACCTGCCGGTTTCCGAAGCCGGGGGCGTCCGCCTGGCCGGCATCTGGGGCCAGTCCGATGGATTTCTCGAAAACGGCTTTGGCGGTCCGAACCTGAACACCGAGGATTATTGGGGTTTCCGCACGGCGGCTGATTTCGACCTGTCGGAGAAGCTGTCGATGAAGTTCACCTTCCAGTATGTGGAAGATGATTCCCAGGCACCAAATGCTCTGGCCCCGCCGCCCGCCAATGCCGGTTTTGCAGGGTTCAATGTCGCCTTCATCGACGATGACGTGATTTCAGAGCAGCAAGACACAAGCATCGCCCTGCAGTTCGACTATGACATGGGCGACATCACGCTGCGTTCACTGACGGGCTATGCAAAGCACGATGCCTTCAGCGATTTCGACTGCGATCCCGGAAACCAGACCCCGCTGGATGCTCCAGCGGCGGATCGCGACCGGTGTGTGCTGATCATCGATGAGAATTTCGAACAGTATTCTCAGGAGTTTCAGGCGCTCTGGGCCTCGCCCGATGGCAAGACCGACGCCGTCGCCGGCCTCTATTACCTGAACACGGAAGGCGGAGAGGATCGCTTCATCTCCATCCTCTCATTCGCCGATTTCTTCGGGTCGGCCGATATCATCGACAGTCTCGATACAGCGTCGGGTGAAGCCTATGGCGTCTTCGTCGAGGTCAATCACTTCCTGAGCGATCAGTTTCGATTGAATGTCGGCCTGCGCTACAACTATGAAACGCGCGCCGCGAGCACGATCGGGGTGGGTGTGTTCGACTTTCCCGAACTGGTCTCCGGCGATCAGGAGTATGACAGCGTCTCCGGCCGCGTCGGTCTGGACTATATTCCGAACGAAGACACCCTGATCTACACAAGCATATCGCGCGGGTTCAAGGCGGGCGGTCTCATACCGGTCGTTCTGATCACGAGCACCACGCTGGAACTCGATGAATTCGATCCCGAAACGCTCTGGTCGTACGAAATCGGTGTGAAGCATGAACTTCCCGGGAAGTTCGGCATTCTGAACGCTGCCGCGTATTACTATGATTACAAGGACATTCAGATCGAAGCTGGTGTGTTCAACAATGTCGACGGGCTGTTCTTCGACGTCGACAATGCGACCGAAGCAACAATCTGGGGTATTGATGCGACGTATACGGGGTATATCAACGATCTCGTCGGGATTGACCTGAATGTGGCCTACATCAATGCTGAGTTCGGTGACTTCCCGACATTCGACTTCAGTGGCAACCCGCTAGACTATACCGGCAACAAGCTTCCCCGTGCGCCTGAGTTCAGCTGGACGGGAGGGCTCAATCTCATTGACCTGCCGCTCTCGCCGTCCATGACGCTCGGTGCTCGTCTCGAATACAATTACCGGGATGATATCTTCTATGCGGCGGACAATGTTGCCTCACAGGAAGCCCTCAGCCTGATCAACGCCAATGTGCAGCTCAACTTTGCTGACGGGGCGTATTTTGTGCGCCTCTCGGGGCGTAACCTGACCGACGAGGATTATACCCAGTTCGATAACGGCGACGCGCTCTCCAAGCATGGTCGGCCACGGGAATTCCTGTTGACCCTCGGGGCAAAATTCTAGCATCCGCGGCGCTGTCTTCGGGTGGACAAATGAAGACCCGGCGCGTGGTGCGCCGGGTCTTTTCTCTGTTCCTCGTCTGGCGTCAGGCGAGCAGCGACACCGCAATCGGCTGCCCCGTATCCATCGGGAAGAGCGGACGGCGAAGGGCCTTGTAGGGCAGGGCGGTGAGGTCAGACGTTACCGTGCCCGGCGCTTCGCAGCGGATGATCACAGCGGCAAGGCCGCGAAACCCTTCCTCGAAATGCTGGGTCGATTTGACCACGACGAGCGATTTGGCGAAAAGGTCGACACCGTGTGCGGTAAAGCAATGCGGGCTGAACACCTGCTGGCGCACGCTGTTCAGCACGACGTCGATCTCGCCCTCAAGCCGCACAAGCGCCGACCTGCCGAGCGGCTGGTCGAGCTGGCCAACGCCGAACAGCGATTGATGGGCGTCGCAGCGCACGTCGCGGATCTCCACCTCCGCCTCCACGGGGGGGCCTGAGAACGCGCTGGTCTTTCCGCCGATTTGCAGGCGGAGCCGCGCGCCAATCCCCGCCGCATGGGCGGCATCGACCGCTGCCGGATCCCAGATCATTCCCAGCGCGACATTCTGCATCCCCCGATCAATGATCGCCTGCAGGATGAAGGTAGAGTCCCCCGCCGCGCCGCCCCCCGGATTGTCGGCGCCGTCAGCCATGACGACAGGGGCGCCGCGCGCGCGCCCTGCCGCATCGAGCGCTTCTTCAATCTTCAGTCCAGCCAGAGGCAACCCCTCAACCGTATCGGCAAAATCCCGCGCGACCCTCAGCGCGGTGTCCTCGGCCAAGGCCCTGTCGCCATCGGCAATGACCACGACACTTGCGCCGACATGGGGATTGTCTGCGCCGAAAAAACCATGGAGCGGGGAGACCGACAGGATCGGTCCGGTCTCAAGGGCCAGCACGCGCTCCAGGAAACCCTTCATGGACGGGCTGGTCGTGGGGAAGGCGCCAACCATGCGCACCTGCGCGACGGTGACCACAGGCTTTGCCGACCCCGCGACCGTGCGCTCAAGAATATCCAGCATTTCAAGGGTTCGGGCCTCATAATCAATATGGGGATACTCCTTGCAGCCCATGAGCAGCGCGCCTGTGTCGCGTTTGGCCGGCGTCATGTTCGTGTGCAGGTCCAGCATCACGCCGACCGGAACATGGTGTCCCAGCTCGGACTGGACCATTGCGATGACGTCCGCCTCGGCATCCTCCAGGCCGTCGACCAGCTCCGATCCGTGGAGAAAGAGAAATGCCGCATCAACCGGCCCCGCCGCGGCCGCATCGCGCCTCACCCGGCCGACAATATCGTCCCAGTCGGCGCGCCGCACTGCGCCGCTCGCCTGCGCGCTGCAAAACAGGCTCTGGACAACCTCATGGCCCCGGTTGCGCGCGTGTTTCAGCGCAAAGCCATAGGCGAGACTGTCCACGTCATCTGGCTTGGGGCCGCGTTGAGGGTCCCAGACCTGCCAGTCGAAACTCTCCCGCGTGGTCGGGACAGGCGAAAAGATGTTGGCCTCGTGAACCACCCCGGCAAGAAAAATCCTCATGCCCGACGCTCCTTTGTGCATACATCGTGCATGTAAACATCACATCGGGCGAAGGAAAGGGCCGACGTCTTCATCCATGCCGATCAGTGGCTGGAGAGGGAACCCGCTTGCGAGATTGGTTTTGAAGCGGTCCACCGGGTGGGGGGCGAACTCTCGGCAACGAAATCGCCGGCCCGCGCGCGACGCGTACGAAACCACCCCTCGCGCCACGTTGCTCCGCCTCCTCTTGCGCGCGGCATAATCCGGGACGCCGCAATCTCCTCTCAACGCGAGAGCAGCGCCCCCGTAGGCAATCGCAGCACCTTGGCCCACTCCGCGCCCCGTAGCGCTTTGTAGAGTGCATTGAGGGCGAGGCCCGAAATGCACCGCATTAACGTGTGCGATGCGCCGTTGGTGCACTTCGCGACGCTCAATGCATCCTACAGGCTTCGCGCAGGGAGGCTATTGCTGAATGGCTTGCTGATGTTCCGGCGCCCGTTGGGGCGGGGTCGTTCGTTCGCGATGGGGATGGTGGCGGAGAGGAAGGGATTCGAACCCTCGATACGCGTTAACGTATACGCCCTTAGCAGGGGCGCGCCTTCAGCCACTCGGCCACCTCTCCACGGAACGCATGGTCCTAAGCAACCCCGGCGCAATCTGCAAGGGGGGAATATCGGCCGCGGCGCTTCACCCTCCGGGAAGGTCGAGGCGGATGGATGTGCCGCGGGCGGTCGGCTGGACGGTGATCCGGCTGCCGATTGCGGACATGGCCTCAACGGCCGTTGGCGGCGCGGCCGTTGAAACAGGAAACGGCGGACACTCGAAGAGAAAGTGCAGGCCGTTGTCATCATCGCGGTAGAGACCGAGCGTGCCGCCGGCCTCGTCTTGAGTCCGGGGCAGGGTGCGGCTGATCGAGATGACGGTTTCGACAAGGGCGAGCAGAACCGGCCGTGCAGGGAGGGTCACACGGCAGTTTTCCATGCTGACGCCGGATGTGTCGAGAATCATGTTTCGCCGCCAGATGGGCCGGGTAAGGCTCGTCACGCGTCCCAGAAGCTCGGACGGGGACCAGATCCGCGGCGTGCCTTGCGCGTCCTGGCCGAGAAGTCGCAGCGAGGCGCTCAGGTGGCGAAGCTCGCCGACAGCCTTGCGGGCTTCGCGAAGAGCGGCGGGCAGTTCGCGGCTGAAGAAGCTGACCTCGGCCTCGTTGCCGGTCGATGTGCGGCCCTGTTCGCCGCCTGCGCCGAAGTGACTTTCGAAGAAGACCATGCCGGTCTCCAGAAAGCCCAGCACATCGGCAACCTGCGCTGACGGCCAGTGAAGATCGAGGGCGATCTGGCCAATCTGGCGGCCGATCAGCATGTCCAGGCGCTGCTCGGCCTGACGCATCATGCGCGCGTGATCAGCCTGCCGCGATACTGGCGGCGGGAAAACGGCTTCCGGCGGCGCTGGTTTCTCGACCAGATCAGGGCCAAGTGCTGGATCGCTCCAGTCAAACGGGTCGAGGTGTTTTGCGCCGCCAGTTGAGTTCGTCATCGTCTGCCCCATCCGTGATCAGTAACTCACCTTTGGGTTGTATAGTTAAGTCAAGCCTAACGCAATTCAATCAAGGGTAGAGAAATTCCCCTTTTGGCGCGAAGAGAGGGGGTCTGGCGCGTCACAAGGCCGGAGCGTGCGCCTCTGTGCGGTCATCGGCGCGCTGCCAGCCTGAGAGCGTGCCCGTCATCCGGTGCAGCAGGGCGGTGTTGTAGTTCACAATATGGGACACTGATTCGTGCGACCAGATGGCACCGGTGTAGAGGGTGCGGCGGTCGCCCTGCATGGCTTCGAGGCGTTGGGGCAGGCCGTCATGGATGGCCTGCGGGCTGTAGGTTGGCATGTATTTCCAGACGCGCTGTTCGATCACGCCCACCGGCCGACCGCCGCGCCGTTCGATGTCGGCGAGGAGGATTTCGCGCAGTTCGATGGGCGTGTAGTCGCCGGCATATTGTCCGGTGACGTACAGCCAGCCGCCGAGCTCCGGCTCTTCGCCCTCCCGTCGGGCGGAAACGAGGCGCCCGATCTCGTCCGGGTTCACGATGGGGGTCGAATAGGCTTCGACAGGATGGGCGGTGAACCAGTCTTTCACGGCGACAAGGGATGTGGCGTAGCGCTGCCAGCGGACACCGGCCATCACGGCATCCTCGTGGTCGGTCACGCTGTCGAGCAGGGCGGCGAATTCGTCGAGCGGGATGGCGCAGACGACGCCGTCAAAGCGTTCCGTGCCGCGCGCGGTGGTGATGTCGACGCCTTTGGCGTGTCTGGCGATGGCTGACACGGGCGTTGCCGTTCGCACATCGAGGTCGCGCGCGATGCGGTCCCACAGTTGTGACCAACCTTCGACCGGCATCTTCAGTTGCTTCACAAGACCGGTCAGGATCAGTTCCATGTCGACCCAGCGAAGGGCGTGAAGCGTCGGGGTGCGTTCGAGAAAGCCGTAGCCGAGCCCTGTCATCGCGCGCTGCATCAGGCGTTCCATCTTGTGCAGGTTGCGCGCGCGAAGCCATTCGGAGACCGGCTGGGCGGCCTCGGAAAGATCCTCCCGTGTCGGCCTGCGCCGGGTCAGCGCCTCCATCAGGCGGCTGCGCTCGCGCCAGTAGGCGATGACCTGAACCGGCAAAGCGGGGCCGGCACCCTTGCGGATGTAGCGGATGACGTCATCGCCGTCGAAAAGCTGCTCGCCGAGCAGACGCTGCGTCATGCCGAGCGATTTCATCCAGCTTGTGACGGTGCGATGTGATCGTGTGGTGTAGCAGGTTCCCATCTCGACGACGGCGTCACCGCGATAAATTGTCCACGACTTGCCGCCGACCCGCTCAAGCGCCTCGAACACGGTCGGGGCAGCTGTCCCGCGCGTGTCCAGCATGTGCGCCATGCTCAGCCCGGCTGGCCCGCCGCCCACGATTGCAATCTTAGGTTTCAACGTCGTCTCACTCCTGCCCGGTGAAGCAAGTCTGCGATTGCGGTTTTGTCCGGAATTTCTTCATCCCGGATCAAGCTCTTAAATCTCTGCAAACGATGTGATGCGGATTAATCGACGCACTTGCAACGTCCTTAATGCGTTCGTGCCAATGTGGCACCATGCAGTCCAAACACTTTCACCGCGATCTGATCGGACTTGCCGGGCGTCCGGTATCACCCAGCACGGAGCTGGGGCGGAAGGTCTTGCGCGAACAGCAGGTGATATTGGTCGGCCAGAGCCTCAACATGGCGCTGACCAACATCTTCAACGGCCTGCTGCTGGCGGTCATATTTTGGGGCGAAACTTCGGTCTGGCGGATTCTGGCCTGGTATCTGCCGATCGTGCTGTTCGGGACTGTTCAGCTGCGGATGTGGTTCCGCTTCCGCAACAAGCCGGCGCCAGAGAATGTTTCAGGGCGGCTCCTCAGATCGGCCGAGTTCTCGGCCGTTGCCATGGGGGCGGTGTGGGGTTCGGCAATCTTCATCCTGCCGCAGACACACAACCTTCCCAATCTCCTTCTGCTCGTGATGATTCAGTGCGGCATGTCTGCAGGGGTTGCGAGCCTGCTTTCGACCGTGCCGAGGATGGTGGTGCGGTTTGGCCTGGCATGCACCGGCCTTTCGATCATCGGATTGCTGTGGCACCGCGACCCTTATGCCATCGCGCTGATCTGGCCGGGCACGACCTATATCTTCGCCCTCGGTGCGGCGAGCCTTGTCAGTTATCGCCACCTCGTGGAGAACATGCGTTCCCAGGTCCGCGCAGAAGCCGCCCGCAACGACCTCGTCGATGCAATCAATTCAACGCAGGACGCCTTCGCCCTGCTGGATGGTGCCGGCCGTGTCGTGATGTCCAACCAGAGCCACCGGGACTGGTTCCCGGCCGGGCAAGACCGTGTCGGCGAACCCTCGGGCGAGCCGGTCCAGACCGAAGGCGGTCGCTGGGTCATCACCAATCAGCGCAAGACGTCGAACGGGGGGCTGGTCAGTGTCCACACCGATGTGACGGCGCTGAAGCAGCGCGAGCGGGAACTGATCGACGCACGCCGGGAAGCGGAGGAGGCCGATGCGTCGAAGTCGCGCTTCATGGCCGCGATGAGCCACGAACTGCGCACGCCGCTGAACATCATCATCGGCTTTTCGCGACTGATGTCCGGGGAGTCGAAGATTCGCCTCACGCCGCAGCAGGTCACCGAATATGCCGACCATATCAATGTCAGCGGGGAGCAACTCCTTCTCCTCATCAACGATATTATCGACTACTCGCGAATGGGCCTCGAAAATTACGACATCAACTGCGAGAACGTGCCCGTCGGCGAGATGGTCACCAGCATCATTGCGACCGCACAGAAACTGCTGCCGGATGGCCATCAGGCAAATTTCTCGTTCGACGGCCTCGGCGGTCTCGAAAGCCTGCACGTCAGCGAGACCGCATTGCGGCGCATCCTGCTGAACCTGATTTCAAACGCGGTGAAATTTGGCGGGGAACAGCCGCGCGTCGTGATCCGCGGTGGAATTGCCTCCGACGGACGCCCCTTCCTGATGGTGCGCGATTTCGGCATCGGTATGACGGAAGCCGATTGTGAGCACGCCTTCGATGCGTTCTGGCAGGCCTCGTCGGCGCTGTCTCGCACCTATAGCGGCACCGGGCTTGGCCTGACACTGGGACGCCACCTTGCGCGGCTGCACGGCGGTGACATCAAGCTCAAGTCACGGCCCGGCATTGGCACGACGGCCGTTCTCGTGCTTCCGGCGGCCTGCATCGTCCAGTCACCGGGCGAAACCGGCCAACAACCCAGCAATGAAGACCTGTTCGAGGCGGAACACGAAAACACGCAGCGGGTCGTCGGTAACTGAAACTGATGATGTCGGCTGCGCTGGAGCACGGCGCGCCGACTGCAGTGTTCACGCCGCAGGACCGGCTTTGGTCCAGTTTGCTTCCAGCCAGGATGCAACGGCCCGCGCCCGGTCAATCATGGATTGCGACGCACCGATTACCAACATGGCCGAACCGTTCAGGCCTGCGGCCTTGCCGCGCCCGAGGGGCCTGCGCGCAGAGATCAGAGCGGCAGAGGAATGATGCTCCAGAAGGGCTTCGATCAGTTCGCCCTCGCGGCGATCGGCGAAGAGCGGCAACCAGATCAGCAATTGTCCGCCGGGCCAGCGCCGGAGCGCCCGTTCGGCAAAGTTCCAAACACCGCGCATGTCGGCGTCGGTCTCATAGCTTGGATCAACCAGAGCGATGACGCGCTCGCCGCGACGCGGGGCCAGAGTGAGCGCGGCCGAAAAACCGTCCGCCAGTTCAATGCGGGCGCGATCGTCGCCGGAAAACACGTCGACGAGGGCGGCGTGCTCCACCTTGTGTCGCTCGAATAATACCAGCCGGTCGCCAGCCCCGAGGTGGCGGGCGGCAATCAGCGGTGAGCCCGGATATTCGCCGGGGAAAGCCTTCGGGCCTGTGATTTCAAGGTAAGCGGCGATGTCTTCCGGCAGGTTTCCGGGCATCGCACGCAGGGCCGTTATGCCGGTGTCAGCCTCGGCCGTCTTGCGGGCGACCGGCGCCGTGAGGTCGTAGCAGCCCCGCCCGGAATGGGTTTCGATGTAAAGGATGCGGCCCGACGCCCGCGTGCGCAACACAAGGTCCAGCACGGCATGTTTCAGAACGTCGGCGCGATTGCCGGCGTGAAAGGCGTGCTGATAGCTGAGCATGGCGTGGGTGATGCCGCTGAAGGGTGGGGAGAGGTGAGGGCCGGGCGCCGGAAGCCGGAAGCCGGGCGAATGACGGTGTATGACCGTCGCTCGCCCGGCGGCCTGCGGTGGTTACTTGCCGCCGCGCTGCGCGTCTCGCAGGCTGCGGAATTCGTTCCCGTCATACCAGTTCGGCCAGTTGTCACCATTGGCGATGCGGGTGCCGACCTCGTAAAGGGCCTGCACGTCCTCGACCATGCCCGAGAGATCCCAGTCGGGCGAATATTCGTCACCGACCTTGTGGTAATTGACGGCGACATAGGTCTTGCCCATTGCCTCGCCGGCCGCCATGCCGCCATCGATCTTGTCGAAGCCGCCATCGGCGTAGAGCATTGGAACGCCCTTCTTGGCGAGGGAGATGTGGTCGGAGCGGTAGAAGTATCCGGCCTGCGGGTTGAGGTCGGGGCGGACGACGCGGTTTTGCGCGGAGATCACGTCGGCGAGGATGTCCTCCAGTTCCGACGCTCCGGCCCCGATCACCACCATGTCACGCGTGCGGCCAATCGGGAGCATGCCGTCCATGTTGATGCCGGCGACGACCTGGGCGAGGTCCACCGTCGGGTTTTCAGCGTAATAGGCCGAGCCGAGCAGGCCACTTTCCTCAAGGGTGACGGCGAGGAAGATGACCGAGCGTTCGCGCGGCGCCTGCGCCATGGCCTCGGCGATTTCGAGAAGCGCGGCGGTGCCGGTCGCGTTGTCGACAGCGCCATTGAAGATGTCATCGTCGAGGAAGGTGTCCTTCTTGCCGAGATGATCCCAGTGGGCAACATACATGACGAATTCGTCCGGCCGCGCGGTGCCGGGGAGAATGCCGACGACGTTGCGGGAGGTGGCCTGGGTGACCGTCTGGGTGATCTGGCCCGATGCGGTGACGCCGGTCAGCGGGACATAGGTGAAGCCGCGCGTCTTCGCCGCTTCCTTCTGCGCTTCGAAGTCAAGGCCGGCGGAGGCGAACAGGGCCACGGCGATGTCGCGCTGAATCCAGCCCTCCATGACGACCCGGTCTGCGCCGCCATCAGCACGGACGAGGTCGGCCTGCGCCCCCGACCATGAATTGGCGACCACATCCCAGCCATAGGAGGCCGGGTCGGTTTCATGGACGATGATCGCGGCAGCAGCCCCCTGGCGGGCGGCCTCTTCATACTTGTAGGTCCACCGCCCGTAATAGGTCATCGACTTGCCCTTGAAGAGCTCGGGGTCTTCGGTAGCAAAACCCGGATCGTTGACGAGGATGATGACGGTCTTCCCCGCCACATCGAGGCCAGCATAGTCATTCCAGCCATATTCCGGCGCGTTCACGCCATAGCCCACGAAGACCACGTCGGAGGCGTCGATCGCCACCGTGTCTTCGAGCTGGCGCTTGGTCCAGATGACGGCTTCGTCCTTCAGTGCGAGAGGCTGCACCCCGTCCGGGGTGGTAAAGGCGATGGACGATGCGTCGGGGTCGATGCTCTGCTCGACCATCTTCACGGTCTGGAACCATTCGCCGTCTGCGCCGGGCTCAAGGCCGATCCGTTCCATTTCGGCGGCGACCCAATCTGCTGACGCCTCGCCCGTGACCGATCCGGGGCCGCGACCCTCGAACGTGTCGGAAGCGAGCGCCTCGATCCGGACGGCGAGGTCGGCGGCGGCGATGTCCGCTGAGGTGGAAGCGGGCAGCGGGAGGAGCAGATCCGTCGGCGCAGCGGCGCGCTGGATCACCGGCGGGACAGCTGCGGGCTGGGCCGTGTCGGCGGGGGTCGCGGCTTTCTCGCCGCTGCAGGCAGCGATCAGTGCGATGGCAGAGATGGCGGGGAAAAGATGCTTCATGGTGTGTCCTCCTGGGGCGACCGCGATCAAGCGATGCTGAATCATTGGTCACCTTTCTTGCATGGCGATCCAGCGGCGACAAGCAACCGGCGCGCCGGAGCCCGCAAGCGGGAAAATGCATCCGGTCACTTCACATTTACGAACTTTGTGCTTTGATCAGTTCGCGCACGAAACCCCGAGCGGGCCGGGCGCACTGTCAGTAGCAACAGAAAGGAGGTGATCCGATGTCGAGTGAGAAACCTGCAACGGCCATTGGGATCGTGTGTATGGTTGGTGTCGTGGAGCAGCCTCTGCTCGCCAACTGACGCGCAGTTTCAGGAGCGCAAGCGCGCTCCGACAGGTCTCAAGGGCCGATGAGGCTCACGGGAGCCGCCTCATGTCGGGGCGGCTCCTTTGTGTTTGAAGAGCCCCGAATCGGCGGCGACCGATTGACGTGGGAGCTCTCACATTGAAAGTGGGAATTGGGATTGAAACCGTGACATCCGGCATGACAGGCGAAGGCGAAAGAGTGTGGACGTTGAGCGCGGGCCGGTCTTCCGGCGTTGCGCTGGTGCTCGGGCTCATCGCGGTGCTGCTTGCGGGCTGCGCACCCTTGAGGCAATCGGCGATGATATCGGACGCACAAGTCACCCCCAGATTCGAGGGCAACCAGTTCATTTCCTTTGACGGTGCGAGCCTTGGCCTGACGGTGTGGGACGGCGAAGGGGAGGGGGCCGGCGATATCGTCATCGTTGGCGTGCACGGTATGAATGACTGGGCGAACGCCTTTCACATGGCGGCCCCGTGGTGGGCGGCGCGGGGCGTGACGATCTATGCCTATGACCAGCGCGGCTTCGGCCGCTCGCCGGGTCGCGGCGTCTGGCCGGGCTCTGAACTGATGGTGAGGGACTTGCGCACGGCGGTGGAAATCGCGCGGGCCAAGCATCCGGACGCGGTGCTGGCTGTGGTTGGCATCTCAGTGGGCGGCGCGGTGACCATGAAGGCATTGGCGCAGCCGGAGGGGCTTGCGGGGGTGGACCGGGTGGTGCTTTCAGGGCCGGGCCTGCGTGGCTGGGGTGCGATGCCGTGGTCTTACAGGGTCAGCCTGTGGCTTTCGACGAAACTGCGTCCGGGCTGGGTGGTGCGTCCACCGCGCTTCGTGACGATCTGGCCGTCCGACAATATCGAGATGCTGCGCCGGAACGGGGCCGACGAAATGATGCTGCGCAACAACCGTATCGACATGGTCGAGGGGGCGGTCAGCCTGATGGAGGAGGCGCGTGACGCAGCGCCCCGGCTGCCGGTCGACCGCACATTGCTGCTCTACGGCGCGCTCGATCAGGTCATCCCACCCGCCGGCATGAGACGGACGGCGCAGAGCCTGCCGCGCGGCCTGCGAACGGCCTATTACGAGAAGGGTTACCATATGCTTCTGCGTGACCTGCAGGCGGAGGTCGTCTTTGCCGATGTGCTCACTTTCCTGCAAGATTCTGCTGCGCCCCTGCCATCTGGCGCACCGGGCATCCCGTGGCAGCGGCAGTGAAGAAAGAATGCGCCCCTGAATACCCGGCATTGAAATGGACCACGATTTCGGGCACGAGCTAGCTCGCTTTCCTGCCGCAACGGCTCCGGTCCTCCTCTTCAGGCGACAATTGCATGTTCGACCATCCTTCCTTTGACGCTCACGAGGGCGTTCACATCTTTCATGATTCAGCGTCGGGCCTGCGGGCGATTATTGCGGTGCATTCCACGGCGCGCGGCCCAGCGGCGGGCGGATGCCGGATGTGGAATTATGCCAGCGGTGAGGCGATGCTGCGCGATGCGCTGCGCCTGTCACAGGGCATGAGCTACAAGAATGCGATAGCGGATCTGGAACTTGGCGGCGGCAAGGGCGTGATCTGGGGCGATGCCCGAAAGGACAAGACCCCTGCCATGTTCCGCGCCTTCGGTCGGGCTGTGGAGAGCCTGAACGGGCAATACTATACGGCCGAGGATGTCGGCATCTCTACAGCGGACATGGCCATTGTTGCCGAGGAGACGCGCTTCGTTGCCGGGCTGGAGTCCGGGAAAGCAGCCAGCGGCGACCCCTCACCGGTGACGGCCAAGGGCGTTTATCGCGGCATTCTGGAATGCACCAAGCGAGCATTCGGCAGCGGCAATGTTGATGGCATGACGGTGGCGGTGCAGGGCGTTGGCCATGTCGGCGCGAATGTCGTGCGCAAACTGGTTGCGGCAGGCGCGAATGTCATCATCGCAGACGTGAACGAGGATGCGGTGAAGGAACTGGCGGCTGCGACGGGTGCGAAAGTGGTGGAACCGGACGCGATTTACGACGTCGGGGCCGATGTCTTCTCGCCCAACGCACTCGGCGCGATCATCAATGAGGAAACGCTGGCACGGCTGAAGGTGAAGGTCGTGGCGGGCGGGGCCAACAACCAGCTCGCGACACCGGCCATGGCGGAGAAGATCGGCGCCGCCGGGATTCTCTATGCACCGGATTACGTCATCAATGGCGGCGGCATCATCAACGTCGCCAGCGAAATTTCCGGCGAGTACTCGCGCGAATGGGTGGACGGGAAACTCGACACGCTGATGGCGACGCTCGGGGAAATCCTCGACCGGTCGCTGGAGGAGAAGCGGCCCACGGCCCACATCGCGGACGCCATTGCACGCGAACGGATTGCAGCCGCGCGCAATCGCTGAGATCCGGAAAAGCGTTCGGGCGGCGACTCGTTCTGCGGCTTAAAGCAGCCGTCTTTCAAACGGAATCATACGGCTGCTTTAAGTTTTTATTTTAACGCGCTTTTCGGGCGGCGAACCGATCACACTTCGCCTGAAAGCGCTTCAGTCTTTCGCTCACGCGGAGGCGGGCGGGAACACCAGAACGGCGCGCGCGACAAGCGACAGCATCACCGCTGAACCGGGAAGCGGCGCAGGACCGGCCGCGTCCGCGATGGCGGTGAACGCTGCGCCGCCAATCTCCACTTCGAGACGGAAGGCTGTGCCGGTGAACCGGCGCGCGGTGATGGTCGCCGGAATGTTTCCGCCGGGATCGAGACGCAGCGCCCCCTCGCGCAGGGCGATGACGGGCCGTGCGCCGTCGGGCATGTGCGGGGTGTCGACAGGACCGATCAGGGTCTGGCTCCGGCCGTTCGCCACGGGCGCAGCGTCGATCCGGGACAAGGGGCCGAGCGCGGCGGCGGTCTCGATGTCCTTCGGAAAGAAATAAAGGTTTTCCGCCGAACCGAGCTGTGAAAGTTGTCCGGCGCGAAGGATGCCGATCGTATCGGCGACGGACATGGCCTCGGCCGGGTCGTGCGTCACGAGGAGGGCTGGCGCGCCGCTCTCACGCACCACGCCAAGGGTCAGCGCGCGAACCTCGTCGCGCAGGGAAGGGTCGAGGCCGGAGAAGGGCTCATCCATCAGCACGAGGACGGGCTGGGGCGCGAGG
>JBGSUF010000216.1:0-3793 GCA_041736285.1 Hyphomonadaceae bacterium
CAGCGCGCCCGCCGCAAACGCGGCCGCCCAGCGCCACGGCAGCCCGGACACAAAAAAGGTCGCGAGAAAAGCCATGCCGAGGAGCGCCGACTGGCCGACATCCGGCTGGAGCAGCAACAGCCCCAGCGTCGACACAAACAGGGCCAGCGCCACCGGTGCCCATGGCCCGCCCGGAAACAGCCGCCGCTGCGCCAGCAGCCACCCCGTCAGCACGATCACCGCCGGCTTGACCATTTCTGACGGCTGCAGCGAGAAACCACCAAATCGCAGCCATCTCTGCCCGCCCTTGGCCTCATGCCCCGCCACCAGGATGACCGCCATCAACAGGAAGGACACGACGAACACCGCCCCGGCCAGGCGCCGCGCCCAGACCATGTCCAGCACCGAAACCCCGAACAGCACAATGGTCGCGGCCACTGCAAAAGCGGCGTGGCGAAGCACGAAGTGGTAGCGGTCGTCATAGCGTAGCCGGTCTGCCGCCACCGGACCGGCCGCGAGCGAGAACAACAGCCCTGCCGCGATCAGCAACACCCCTGCAATGAGCAATGGCCGGTCAACGGTTCGCGCCCATTCTGCAAGGCCTGACCTGTTGGATCGCGCGGGCGGGCTCATATCGGGCTCATCGGCTCCCCATCTGGCGGGTCTCAAGCCCCTTCGAGTTGGCTGACCCCGTCGAGCGTCGAAACGATGTCGCGGAACGCATCGCCGCGCGCCTCGAAGTCGCGGAACTGATCGAAGCTGGCGCAAGCCGGCGACAACAGCACGACCGGGGCCTCATCGCCGCTCTGGCGGGCATCCTGATAGGCGGTGCGGACGGCCTCCGACAGCGTGCCGCAGCGCTGGACCTCGGCATGCCCTGCGAGTGTTCCGGCAAAACGCTCCTGCGCCTCGCCGATCAGGTAAGCCTTCACGACCCGGTCCATCAGCGGCAGCAATGGGTCGATCCCGTCCGCCTTCGCCTGCCCGCCAACGATCCAGCGCACACGCTCGAACGTCCGCAGCGCCTGCTCGGCGGCCTGGGCATTCGTCGCCTTGCTGTCGTTGATGAACCGCACGCCGTTCGCCTCGCCGACCGTCTCCAGCCGGTGCGGCAGGCCGGGGAAACTCTCAATGCCGTCCAGGATGGCCGCCGGCTCCACGCCGAGCGCGCGGCAGGCCGCATAGGCCGCAGCAATGTTCTGATGGTTATGGCGCCCCGGCAGCGCCGTCAGCTTGCGCAGGTCGCCGATCCGCTGGGAGCGCCCCGACAGCCCGTCAAACAACCGTCCTCCGACCACGCAGACCCCGCGCCCCAGCGCATATTCCGCTGCCATCGGCGCAAGTTTCGGTCCATCCGCAAGGCCGTTCAGCTCAAGCGCGATGGCCTGCATATCGAGGCTGTCAACGCCGATCACCGCAGTGTCCTGTCGACCCATATTGCGGAAGATGCGCTTTTTCGCCGCCGTATAGTTTTCCATGTTGCCGTGCCGGTCCAGATGGTCCGGCGAAAGGTTCAGCCACACCGCGACCTGGCAGTGCAGCGATTTGGTCAGGTCGAGCTGGTAGGACGACAATTCGAGAACATAGATGGCCTGCGCGTTGATCGCGTCGAGGTCCAGAACGCCGCGCCCGATATTGCCGCCGACACGGGCATCCCGTCCGGCCCGTTTCAGGATATGCCCGATCAGCGCCGTGGTCGTCGACTTGCCATTCGTCCCGGTGATGCCGACAATTTTCGGCCGCGCCCGTTCCGGCAGCGCCAGCACGGCGCGCGCAAACAGCTCGATGTCGCCAATGACCGGCACGCCGACCATCTCGGCCATCCTGACCATGCGATGCGGCGCCGGATGGGTCAGAGGAATGCCGGGTGAGAGGACCAGCGCTGCGAGATTCTGCCAGTCCATCTTGTTGAGGTCCGAAAGTTTCAGCCCCGCCGCCTCGGCCTTGGCCCGCGTGTCGGCATTCTCATCCCAGGCATGCACGCGCGCCTTGCCCGCCATCAGCGCCTTCGCTGCGCTGATGCCAGTGCGTCCGAGGCCGAAAACCGCCACGTCGCGCCCTGCATATTCCTGAATTGGGATCATGGCTGTGTCACCTCACCGCAACTTCAGTGTGGCAAGGCCGGCAAGGGCGAACATCATCGACATGATCCAGAACCGCACCGTCACGCGCGTCTCCGGCCAGCCGGACTTCTGGAAGTGGTGGTGGAGCGGCGCCATCTTGAACAGGCGCTTGCCCTCACCGCTCATCTTTCGGGTGATCTTGAACCAGCTGACCTGCAGCATCACTGAAATCAGTTCGAGGATGAACACCCCGCCAATCACCACCAGCGCAAACTCGTGCTTGATCGCCACCGCCACGACGCCGAGCAGGCCGCCAAGCCCGAGCGAGCCGGTATCGCCCATGAAGACGGATGCCGGATAGGTGTTGTACCAGAGAAAGCCCATTCCCCCGCCGACCAGCGCCGCCAACAGCACCGCCAGTTCCCCGGCGCCCGGCGTGAAGGCAATGCCGAGATAACGCGCAAAGATGAAGTTGCCGACCAGATACGCGATCATCGCATAGGCGGACGCGGCAAACATTGTCGGCACGATGGCGAGGCCGTCCAGGCCATCGGTGAAGTTGACCGCATTCGCCCAGCCGACGATCACGACCATGCCAAAGACAATGAACAATCCGCCGAGCGGCACATAGTAATTGTTGACGAAGGGAATGGCCACGCCGCCGGAAAATGACTGCAGTGTCGGCTCGATGGAGGTCTCCGGCGCAAATTGCGCGATCCACTCCGCAAGCGGGTTGAGCGGCCCCCATTCGGCATGGCCAAGCGGCGTGTGCCCGCCATGAATGCCCATGATGAACGCACACGCCGCGCCCGCCACGAGAAATTCGATCAGCAGCCTCACCTTTCCGGAAACGCCGTCGGCGGTCTGCTTGCGCACCTTGGCGATGTCATCGAGGAAGCCGACAAACGCAAAGCTCGCCGTCAGCGCCAGCACCACCCATACATAAGGGTTTGTCAGCTGAGCCCAGAGCAGCGTTGCCGCAAACAGTCCAGCCCAGATGATGAACCCGCCCATTGTCGGCGTTCCCTTCTTGGACATTTGCGCTTCCAGCGAAAGGTCGCGGATGGGCTGGCCCTTGCCCTGCTTTGCCCGCAGCCAGTCGATCATCGGCCGCCCGATCAGGACAGAGATGGCAAAAGCCGTCACCAGCGCCGCACCGGCACGGAACGTGATGTAATTAAACAGATTGAACAAACCGTATTGGTCCGCCAGCGGCGTCAACAATTCATACAGCATTTTTGTCCTCCGCAGCCATTCTGGCTGCGCCCATCACCAAGTCGCTTTCACCGTTACTATACTGACGAAGGTTTTCGGCGAGCTTCCACATCCCGGATGCATTCGACCCTTTCAGCAAGAGAAGATCACCGTCGGAAAGAAGGTTTTTTAACGTGTCGTTAAGCATTTCGGCCTTGACCGCATGCTGTGCCCGAATCGTTCCGGGTAAGGCGGAAATCAGTGCCGCCATTCCGGCCCCTGCGCCCAGCACGATCTGTGCGCCGCTCTCCACAACCGGCCCGGCGAGAGCGGCGTGCTCGGCTGCACTGCCTGCACCCAGTTCGAGCATTTCGCCGAGCGCTGCGATCCGCTTTCCGCGACACTCGCGTGACGCAAAACCAGACAGCGCAGCGCGCATGCTTTCCGGATTGGCATTGTAGCTTTCGTCGATCAGCGTGACGGTCCCACCGCCCGGCAGAGCGAGGGTCTCCGCCGTCCCGCGTCCCGGCGGCGGGGCATATCCGGAAAGGTCGCGC
>JBGSUF010000225.1:0-2702 GCA_041736285.1 Hyphomonadaceae bacterium
CCCGCGCGGCCGGCCTTGACCCGGCGCGCGTGACGCCGCACGCCATGCGCCACGCATTCGCGACGCATCTTCTGCAGGGCGGGGCTGATCTTCGGGCCGTGCAGATGCTGCTCGGCCACGCCGACATTTCGACGACGCAGATCTACACCCATGTCCTGACCGATGAACTGCAGGAGTTGATGGAAACAGCTCATCCGCTGGCGCTGCGCGGTTAGCCCGGAAGCTTCAGGCGGGCACGGCGCCATCGCGGGTGTTCACCCAGAGCGCGTGAATGACGCCCGGCAACCAGCCAACAATCGTCAACACGATATTGATCAGGAATTGCACACCGATTCCTTGCTTGAGCGCGACCGCAACGGGCGGGAGGAAGATGGTGAGAAGGATCATCAGGAGTGACATCGGGTTTCCTTTGCTGAGCGTCCACTCGGGGGGCGTCCTGTGGCGGGGTGGCCAGTTCCTGAGTGGCCTCTGCCGGATTTCATTCCCGAACAACGTTGCAGCCGACAGGACGTTCCCCGCTGCACTGGCCGGGTTTCCCGATTGACGCGGCGCAGCAACCCTTTAGCTTGGAGCAGCACAGGCGCACCAGTTCCGGGGAGAACAAGGCCATGAAAACACCGCGCAGCTTCTTCAAACCCCTTGCAATCGGGGCGCCGGAACCGATGCGCGACCTGCCGGTGCGTCTGGAACGGATGATCCATTTCGTGCCGCCTCACCTCGACAAGGTGCGCGCGAAAGTGCCCGACATGGCCGGTCAGGCCGATGTCATTCTCGGCAATCTCGAAGACGCCATTCCCGCCGATGCCAAGGACGCAGCGCGCGCCGGCGTGGTCGAGATGGCGCACATGGTGGACTGGCAGGCGAGCGGCACCGGCTTCTGGGCGCGCGTCAACTGCCTCAATTCGCCATGGTTTCAGGCTGATGTCAGCCGTCTCGTGCTGGAGGCTGGCCACCAGCTTGATGTCATCATGCTGCCAAAGGTGGAGGGGCCATGGGACATTCATTTCGCCGACCAGTATGTCGCACAGCTTGAGGCGCAGGCGGGGCTTTCGCGCCCCATTCTCTTCCACGCCATCCTGGAGACCGCCGAAGGCATGGCCCGCGTCGAGGAGATCGCGCTCGCCAGCCCGCGCATGCAGGGCATTTCGCTCGGCCCGGCCGACCTCGCGGCCAATCGCCGGATGAAAACGACCCGCGTCGGCGGCGGCCATCCCTTCTACCGCGTCATTGATGATCCCAAGGACGGCGAGGCGGTTCGCGCCACCGCCCAGCAAGACCCTTGGCACTACACCATCGCCCGAATGGTCGACGCGTGCCGCATGGCCGGGATCAATGCGTTCTATGGCCCGTTCGGCGATATTGCCGATCTGGAAGCCTGCGAGCAGCAGTTCCGCAATGCCTTCCTGCTCGGCTGCGCCGGGACGTGGAGCCTGCATCCCAGCCAGATCGCCATTGCCAAGAGCGTCTTCAGCCCGGCCCCGGACGAGGTGCGCTTTGCGCTGAAAATCCTCGCGGCCATGCCGGATGGGTCCGGCGTCGCCATGATCGACGGCAAGATGCAGGATGACGCGACCTGGAAACAGGCCAAGGTCATCGTCGATCTGGCCCGGCAGGTGGCGGCCAGGGATCCGGAATTTGCAAAAGCCTACGGCCTCGACTGAATCACTGGCCCGTGGAGGCAATGCCGGGTTGCGGCGCGGCCGGGAGGACCATCAGCCCCGGCCCGCCGCTCCGGCGCTCATACGCGCTGACAAGTGACATGTATGGCGGCACGTAGGCCCAGCCATGCTCGGCCGTGTTCAGCTTGATCTCGAAATGCAGGTGGAATGTCGTCGCCGAGCCTCCGAAGTCATTGGAAACATAGCCAATCACATCGCCCGCCGACACCGCGTCGCCAAGCTCAACCTCAAGCCGGGCCATGTTGAGGTGGAGGTAGCGATAGATGCGGCCGCCCGCGCGGACATTGACCGTGTATCGCCCGACATTGGAGATCACCCCGTCCTCGACGGCAACGACCGGATAGCTCGCGCGCTGCGTCGGCGATGTTGAGCGAAGGGCCCTGCAACCCGACGCCGTGCCAACGCGAATGTCCTGCCCGAGATGAACACCCGATACCGGGCAGTACGGCGTCGAGAAGGTCGATGTGCGGGACTCGCAGAAATTGTCGCGCCAGGGATACTCATAGTTGCGCGCGTCGCACTGGTCGCCGCCAACCGGCCCGCCGCCAAAATTGTGGACCTGACTTTGCAGATAGGCCGGGTCGAGCTTGATCGGAAAGACGATGCCGGGGGCGTAGACGACATTTTCTGTCGCACCCGTGCCGGTGCCGGACTTCAGGTCGCCGGGCGGATAATAGGTGAAGGTGGGCGGCGGCGCATCGACGACAGGCGGCGTGTCGGCGTCATCGGCTGGCGGGGCCGCGCCGTCGCTTCCGCCTGTGCCTGTCGCGTCGGGCGCGGCTGCGTCATTTCCAGTGTCGGCAGGTGGGGTCGCCGGATCGGTGCCGGTATTGGTGCCAGTGCCGACGTCGGGATTGACCCCGGCGTCTGTATCGATCGGGGGCAGATTGTCCGTGCCGGCCGGGTCTGAAGGATCAGGGGTGTCGGCCGGATCGGCAGGGTCCGCCGGGTCTGCAGGATCGGCGGGGCCTACCGGGTCTGAAACGTCGGGCGGTGTGGCCGTGTCGTCGCCCGCTGCGGGGA
>JBGSUF010000234.1:0-6270 GCA_041736285.1 Hyphomonadaceae bacterium
GCCCCGCAGCGCGCGCAGATCCCGCCAGCGGAAACGAAGCCGGAACCTGTGCCCGCCAATGGCGACGCCGCCGATGCGGCCGATGATAACCGCCCGCGTCGGCGCGGTTGGTGGCAACGCAAGTAAGCGCTGCCGGATTACACAGGAAGTTGCGAGAGGCCGGACGCTCAACCCGTCCGGCCTCTTTGCATGGGTCTGCTTTGTTTTGGTCGCTTTGTTTTGGTCGCTCTCGCCTTCAGAAGGCCTGAATCGGCTGGAATGATGAGAAGTCTGTAAGGCGCAGCGCTCTTGGCTCGTCAGCGAATCGAAAAACGAATACTGTTCGAACTCAGCGTGTCACCCGGGCCGCGACAGGAGACCATCCATGCGACGCCATCGCTCTGAACCTTTGCGCCTGCGCAGCCTGCTCGCCGCTTTCCTTGCCGCTGCGATCGCCGCGCTATCCTCGGCGACGGCGCACGCTCAGTCGCTGATCCGCGACGCCGAGATCGAAGAAATCCTGCGAGACTTCACCGACCCCATCCTCGTCGCGGCCAAGTTGCAGCCGGAAGACGTGGAGATCTACATCATCAACAGCGATGAGCTGAACGCTTTCGTCGCCAACGGTCAGCGCATCCACCTCTACACCGGACTGATCATCGCCTCGGAGACGCCGAGCCAGTTGCAGGGTGTCATCGCCCACGAGACCGGCCACATCACCGGCGCACACGCGGCAAGGCGCGCGCGCGACATGGAGATCGCTGCGCGCCCGGCTTACGTCTCCATCGGCTTGGGCCTGCTCGCCATTGCCGCCGGAGAGGGCGAGGCCGGCGCGGCACTTCTCGCCAGCTCCCAGCAGTTTGCAGCCATGAACTTCTTCATCCACACCCGCGTCCAGGAATCTTCGGCCGATCAGGCCGCCGTAACCTTCCTCACGGCGGCAGGGATTTCCCCGCGCGGCCTCGCCGAATTCTTCGAGAATTTCCGCTATCAGGAAGTGTTGTCGCAGGCCCGGCGGATGGAATATTTCCGCACCCACCCGCTATCCTCCGACCGGATCGCAGCCCTGCGCCGCCGCGCCGATGAAAGCGGCCTGATGGACAAGCCCGAAGACCCGATCCGCGTCGAACAACTCGCCTTGATGCGTGCAAAGCTGATCGGCTTCACCCAGACACCGGCGCACGTGCTGCGCGAATACCCGGCAACCGACGACTCTACGCCCGCACTCTATGCCCGTGCCATTTCCGCCTACACCATGACGGACGTGACGGCCGCCATCGGGAACATCGACATCCTGATTTCCCGAGAACCGGACAATCCGTATTTCCATGAGCTGAAGGGGCAGATTCTGATGGAGAGCGGATATTCCGAGCTGGCTGTGCCGTCGATCCAGACCGCCAAGGAACTCTCGGGCGGTCACCCCCTCATTCGCATCCTGCTCGCACAGGCGCTGATCGCGCGCGGCGAGCCCGGCGACAGTGAGGCCGCCGAGGAGGAGCTTCGCGCCGCCCTGCGTGCCGAGCCTGACAATGGCTTTGCCTGGCGCGAACTGGCCCGCTCCCTCGAAAAGCAGGGCCGCCGGTCAGAAGCCGAGCTCGCCACGGCCGAACAGGCTTACTCCATCGGCGACATTCAGCGCGCGAACATTTTTTCCGGGCGGGCCATGCGCGGCCTGACGCCGGATACCCCCCTCTGGGTCCGCGCATCAGACATTCAGGCCGCGACCGATCCGCGTCTTGAGGAGAACCGGGCAGCGTATCGCCGCCGGTGATGGTCTCCGGCATCACCGGCAATTGATCGGCATCACTGTCGTTCGGGCGTGGACGCGACGCGCCGAGTCTGCCACCTTGGCAGGAAATCAAGTGGATTCACGTCGGTGAACGCGTTGCTGCGCCTCGTTGGACAGTGCGTCCCCGCAAGCGCCATATCTCAGAGGACGTAATGAAAATGAAACTGACTTCACTGCTGGTTGCCGCCACCTGCGGCGTCCCCTTGCTGGTCGCCTGCGCGCAAGCCAACCCGGCGGAAAAGGTCTCCGTCGCCGACCGCGCGGCCGTCGAACAAATCGTCCGGGACTACATACTGGACAATCCGGAAATCATCGAAGAAGCGCTGATTGAACTGGCCGCGCGGGAGCGGGCAAAGACCGCAATCGCGCTCGCATCCGACCCGCGTGACTTCTCCATCGGACCAGCGGATGCGAAGGTCACCATCGTTGAATTCTTCGATTATCGTTGCGGTTTCTGCAAACGCTCGATGGACTGGGTGATGGACACCGCAGAAACTCACCCGGATGATATTCGCGTCGTCTTCAAGGAGCTTCCCATCCTTTCCGAGGAGAGCCGCACGGCCGCCCTCGCCGCCCTCGCTGCCGGAGAGCAAGGCAAGTATATGGAAATGCACCAGGCGCTGATGCAGTCGCGTTCGGATTTCTCCGATGCCGCAATTGATGAAATCGCCCGCACCGTCGGCGTGGACGTCAAGAAGATGCGAGCCGACATGGGCTCACGCGAACTGCTGCAACAGGTCGCCGATGTGCGTGAACAGGCGATCTCCGTGGATGCGGGCGCCACGCCGACTTTCTTCATCAATGGCCGCGTCGTGGCCGGCTATGACGAGAAAACGCTCGACACGATCGTCAGCGAAGAACTGCAACGCTGAGACCTTCAGGACGTCGGCCCGGCCCCCGGTCAGTCCTCGACCGGGGTGCCAAGGTCGGCCAGCACCGATCGCGCCGCCCGTTCGGCTGCGGGCATCGCACCCGCCCCCATGGCCTCCAGCGCCGCAAACTGCGCCTCACGCTGGCGCGCCCGGAGCTGAGAGTTTCCAAGCCGTTCGGTAACGGCCGGAGCCATTTGTTCAGGCTTGCAGCGTGTCTGCACGAACTCCGGCACAATCTCCCGGCCCGCGGCGATATTCATCAGATTGATGAACCGAGGCTTGTACAGCCCCGACCGCGCAATCGCCCATGTCAGCCAGCCCAGCCGGTAAGCCACCACCACCGGCGTCCCGAACATCGCCGCTTCCGTCGTCACCGTACCTGAACACGCAAGGGCAACCGTTGCGGCGGCCATGGCGTCGAACTTCTCCGCCTCGTTCTCCAGCCAGACAGCCCCGGTCAGGTTCGGCCAATCATCCTTGCGCAGAAGTCCCGCAATCTCCTCGCTTGGCGCGATCACCACACGCAGGTCCGGCACTTCGGCGAGAACGAGCGAGGCCGTCTGCAACAATGGCGGCGCAACCCGCCGCGCCTCCGAACGCCGGCTGCCGGGCAGCAACAAGAGCACCGGCGTGTCGGCGTCGATGCCATGTCGCGCACGAAAGCCGCTTCCGTCACCGGTCGGCTTTCGGCCGAGCGCCGGATTGCCAATCACTGTCGTCTCGACGTCCAGCCCTTGATAATAGGGCAATTCGAAAGGATGGATGCACAGAATGTGATCGACAGCGTCGGCGATCTTCCTCGCCCGCCCGGCCCGGGTCGCCCAAACTTGCGGCCCGATCACCTTGACCAGCCTGATGCCCGGCAGGGCCTTGCGGACGCGCTGGGCCACGCGGATCATGAATCCCCAGCTATCGACCAGCAGCACCATGTCCGGCCGGAAAGCGGCAATGTGCGCGAGCGTCTCATCGGCCAGCTTCACGACCTGCCCGTAGACTTTCAGCCCTTCAAACAGGCCAACAATGGAAAGTGGCGAGATGTCGAACGGCGAAACAATGCCCCTCGACAGCAATTCGCCCCCGCCCACACCCGCAAACACGGTGTCCGGCGCGTGCGCCCTGATCGCATCCACCAGTTCGGCGGCAAAGGCATCGCCCGACGGTTCGGCCGCAACGACGTAAATCCGCCCGGCGCTCATTTCACGTCCTCGGGCGCAAAGACGTGGACGAACATGCCGCAGGCGTCGGCGTCCGCGATCAGGCGCACGCGGTTCATGATGAAGGCGCCATCCGCCTCGATCGCTATGCCTGCAAGCCCCGCCGCCGCCGCTCCGTCGAGGGTTTTCGGCCCGATCGTCGGAAGGTCGATGCGCCGCTCCTGTATCGGCTTTGGCCGCTTGAGCAGAACGCCGCGCCGGCGCTCCGGTGTCCCGCGCACATTGGCCGGAAGCTGCGCCACGCGCGCCAGCATCAGGTCGGTCCCCTCCTGCGCCTCAACCGCCAGGACAAGCCCGTTGCACACGACGCAGCCCTGCCCGATGTCCAGTCGCCCAATCTCGGCCGCCACGATCGCCGCCTGCCTTATGTCCCTGTGCTCTTCTGTTGTTGGCTTGCGCCGGGTCAGCGTCCCTGCCCGCTCGGTCAGATCGCCCGCCACGGCTTGCGCCCCGATGACGTTGAAGCCCGCTTTCTCGAACGCCCTCACCATCACCCGCATCAGCGCGTCGTCTCCGCTTCGGGCCGCCTTCAGCACCGAGGGCAACAGCCTTGCGCCGTGAAAGTCGAGCTTCAGCTTCGTAAAATCCGGCCGATTCACCACGCCCGCAAAGACGACATCCCGCACCCCGGCCGCCCGCAGCAGCTTGATCTGGTGACCCACCTGCCCGATGCCCGCTGACGCGCCGGGATAGCCCGCCAGAGCCGGTTCTTCAAATCCCAGAAGGCGAACGACGAAGACGTCACGCCCACGCGCAAGGGCACGCCGGGCCACCTCAACGGGCAAATCCCCAAGACCGGCAATCAGGCCGAGCGGCGTGAGTGCAGGGTCAGCCGCGCCGGTTGTCATGATCTTGGCTTGCACAGCGCCCGGCTCGAATCGCGCTGGACAAAAGCGATGACCTTGCTGGCATGAGCGGTGTCCCTGAACGTCTCGGCCGCCTCGCTCAGTCGTTCGGAGAACGGCTTGTCTCCCTCGAACAACGCTTTATAGACGCCCCGGATCTCATGCATGTCCGCGCGCGAGAAGCCGCGCCGTTTCAGCCCGTTGACATTGATGCTGGCCAGATATGCCCGGTTGCCGATGGCCGCTGCGAACGGGACAAGATCCTCGACAAGAATGCAGCCGCCGCCAACAAAGCCATGATCGCCGACGCGCGTGAACTGGTGGAGCGCAGACATTCCGCCCAGCCCCACCTGGTCGCCCAGTTCCACATGCCCCGCAATGATCGCCGCATTCGCAAAGACCGCCTTGTTGCCAACCTGACAGTCGTGCGCAACATGGCTCGCCGCCATGAAGAGCCCGTCAGAACCGATGCGCGTCGCCCCGGAATGGGTCGCCAGCCCGGTATGCATCGTCACCTGTTCGCGGATGATGCAGCGCGCGCCAATCTCCAGTCGCGAGGGGCCTTCCGGTATCTTGTAGACCTGCGGCGGCGCGCCCAGCACCGCGCCGGGAAACACCTCGCACCGCTCGCCAAGGCTCGTCTCGCCCATCACCACGACATGCCCGTGCAGCCTGACCCCATCGCCCAGCGTGACCTGCGGTCCGACCATGCTGAACGGGCCGATCTCGACGTCAGCGCCAAGCCTTGCGCCGTCCTCGACGATGGCCGTCGGATGTATCTTCATTTGTTTGCCCCGCCCCTGCTGCTACGGGTCTGGCGCTGAAGCCAGGCCGTCTCGCGCATCCACTGCTGAAACGGCTTGGCCGGCGTGCCGCCCCATGTCTCGCCAGCGGGCACGTCACGCATCACCGCCGCGTCCGCCGCAAGCTTTGCACCCGGACCGACCGACACATGGTCAGCAATGCCGACACGTCCGCCAAGCATCGCCCCGTCACCGATATCGACCGTGCCGGACAGGCCCGCAAAGGCCGCCATGACGACATTGCGACCAATGGTGACGTTATGCCCGATCTGGCAGAGATTATCGACCTTGGTGCGCTCGCCCAGCACCGTGTCGTCAAACGCGCCGCGATCAACGCAGCAATTGGCACCGATGGAAACATGGTCCTGCAGGATGACGCGCCCGAACTGGGGCATGTCCTCCGCCCCGGCTGCGCCCGCAATCGTCCCGAACCCCGCCTCCCCGATCCGCGTACCGGACAGGACGCTGACATGATCTCCAATCAGGGCACATTGTATCGAAACCAGCGCGCCGATATTGCAGTTGCGCCCGATGGCAACGCCCGGCCCGATCACGCTCCCGGTCCCGATCACGCTGCCTGCATCAATGCAGACGCCGGCCCCGATCACGGCGTTGACCCCGACTTTCACGTCCGGGTGCAGCCGCGCCGACGGATCAATCCGCGCCTCCCCCGTCGGCCAGTCCAGCGGCCTCGCCAGCCATGCAGAAACCGCCGCAAAGCGGGCTCGCGGCCGGTCCACCACGATGTAGCAGACGCCGTCCATCATC
>JBGSUF010000238.1:0-13249 GCA_041736285.1 Hyphomonadaceae bacterium
CCTGCGCTTCGCCATCCGCGAAGGCGGCCGCACGGTCGGCGCCGGCGTGGTGTCGAAAATCCTCGACTGATGACAGGCGGGCCTGACACCGCCCCCCTCCAGGCGACAGGTCACGACCTGACAAATGCAAACCCCGGAGCCAGGCGCTCCGGGGTTTTTGCTTTGAGGGGGGGCAGGGGGGCTGAAGGGGGGGCGGCTTTGGGGTGATTTTGGATGCGTCTTTGGCCCCGTCGGGCGGGAGCCGCGGGGTTATTGAGGGGGTGAGGCAGCGCGGGCGAGGTTTGGCCCGGGGTTGCACATGGGTCGTCTGGTCGAGATCAGGGTTATCCGGTCCTGGTCTCGCCCGCGCGGACCGGAAAATGCCCTGAGATGGTCGCAGAGGGCGTTCCGGTCCCCGACACGCCCGGCCGGCCAGCGCTGACCGGGCCTCATGCGTGTCGATGGGCACAGTATGCCCGGCAAGCCGGGTCGGTCGGATTGAGGGCTGGCTATCCGACAATCTTAAGCTGGGTTTCGGCCCGATGGCGGGTTTCGCGGCGCAAATGGCGAAGGCCGCTTGCACCGTCACGCGCTTTGTTGCAAAAGGGCGATCCGGCCTAGGGGTATAGCTCAGTTGGTAGAGCGGCGGTCTCCAAAACCGCAGGTCGCGGGTTCAAATCCTGCTGCCCCTGCCACCTTTCCGAACCTGCAGATGCCGCGCCGGCGGGAGCAGGTCAGCCGCAGGCAAGCGAAGCGCAATGCAGCCCGCATATGTTTTCCTTCACAAACGTGACGTGACAGGCTAAGAGCGCGACCTTACATTCCCCTGACAAATTGGTTACGTAGAAAGAGCGAGCGGCGCATGGCCCAGAACAAGGCGCAATCCGGCAAGGCAGGCTCAGGCAAATCGGGCTCTGGCAGGGCAGGCTCTGGCAGCGGCGGCAGCATGACCCCGGCCGCCGAACCGAAGCCGAAGAAGAAGAAGGTCGGCCCGATGACCTTCCTCCGGCAGGTGCGCCAGGAAGGTTCCAAAGTGACCTGGACGTCGCGTTCGGAAACGGTGGCGGCGACGATCATGGTGCTCATCATGACGGTGTGCGCAGCGATCTTCCTGCTGACCGTCGATCAGATTGTCGGCTGGAGTGTCCGGCTGATTTCCGGCGTGTGACGGACGGCGTCCGCTCCGCGACCGGTTTGAATTTTTAGAGGAGAGCTTCGCCCATGGCCGAGGCCAAATGGTATATCGTCCACGCCTACTCCAACTTCGAGAAGAAGGTGGCATCGGTCATTCGCGAACAGGCGGAAAAGAACGGTCTTGGCGACCTGATCGAGCAACTCGAAGTGCCGACGGAAGAAATCGTCGAGACGGTGCGCGGCAAGAAACGCACGCGCGAGCGCAGCTATTTCCCGGGCTATGTCCTGATGAAGGCGCAGCTGACCGACGAAATCTATCACATCGTCAAGAACACACCGAAAGTGACGGGCTTCCTCGGCGCTGACGGCGGCAAGAAGCCGCTGCCGGTGCCGGAGCGCGAAGTGTCGCGGATCCTCGGCAAGGCGGAAGAAGCGGCAGACCGTCCGCGGCCCACCATCATATTTGAAATCGGCGAGCAGGTGCGCGTGACCGACGGTCCCTTCCTGTCCTTCGAGGGCACGGTGGACGATATCGACGAGGCAGGCGGCCGTCTCAAAGTGTCGGTGTCGATCTTCGGACGGGCAACGCCGGTCGATCTGGAATACGATCAGGTCGACAAGCTCTGAGGTCGAACGTTCAGCGCCGCCTGTCGGCACTTGACGCGGCGGGCGATATCGCTGCATATGCTCTCCTTCCCGGCCTGTAATGGCCGGGGCATCTGACGCGGGAGGCTCGCGGCGACAAGTCCATGTCGCAGCCGCACCGCGCAAACCCGTAAACCTTAGAGGGTAACATGGCAAAGAAACTGCTGGGGCATCTCAAGCTCCAGGTGCCGGCCGGGTCAGCAAACCCGTCGCCGCCAATCGGTCCCGCGCTCGGTCAGCGCGGCATCAACATCATGGAATTCTGCAAGGCGTTCAACGCCCGCACCGAGAAGGTGGAGAAGGGTCTCCCGCTCCCGGTGGTGATTTCCTACTATCAGGACAAGTCCTTCACATTCGAGGTGAAGACGCCGCCTGCAACCGTGCTCCTGAAGAAGGCCGCCGGGCTGAAGCTCGGCAAGAAGCCGGCGTCTGGCTCCAAGCAGCCAGGCCACGCAACGGTCGGCAAGGTGACGATGGCGCAAGTGCGCGAGATCGCCGAAATGAAGATGCCGGACCTCAACGCGCACAATATCGATGCGGCGGCGAACATCATCGCGGGCTCTGCGCGCGCGATGGGCCTGATTGTGGAGGACTGACCATGGCAGCCGGAAAACGTATCAAGGCCGCCCGCGCAGGCGTCGAGGCCGAAAAGTTCTACACCGTCGCCGAAGCCGTCAAGCTGGTGAAAACCAACGCGAAGGCGAAGTTCGACGAGACGATCGACATTGCAGTCAATCTCGGCGTCGATCCGAAATATGCCGACCAGATGGTGCGCGGCGTGGTCAACCTGCCGGCCGGAACCGGCCGCACGGTCCGCGTTGCCGTGTTCGCCCGTGATGCGAAGGCGGACGAAGCGCGCGCAGCCGGCGCAGATGTGGTCGGCGCAGAAGATCTGGCCGAAAAGATTCAAGGCGGCTTCATGGACTTCGACCGCGTCATCGCGACGCCGGACATGATGCCCGTCGTCGGTCGTCTCGGTAAGGTGCTCGGCCCGCGCGGCCTGATGCCGAACCCGAAAGTGGGGACGGTGACGGCCAACGTGACGGAAGCGGTGAAAGCCTCCAAGGGCGGCGCTGTCGAGTTCCGCGTCGAGAAGGCCGGTATCGTCCATGGCGGCGTCGGCAAGGCGAGCTTCACCGAAGCTGATATCGAACGCAACATCCGCGCCTTCGTCGATGCGCTGGTCAAGGCCCGCCCGACCGGTGCCAAGGGCACTTATGTCCGCAAGATCGGCTTGTCCTCGACGATGGGGCCGGGAATCAATGTCGACACGGGCGACGCTCTCGCACAGGGCTGAGGCCAAGGTGTTCTGAGGCTGAATTTCAGGAGGCGCGGGGGCGATCAGCTCTTCGCGCCTTCTTCGCTGCTGGCGTGCCGCGTCGATCGGGGCGGGGATACGAAAAGTTAATGCGGCCGTTTTTCGGCTCACATCAAACTTTTGTCTTACCGCATTGTTTTTATGGACGTGTCGGCCTGCGACCGTGTCGGGCCTTTTGAAGCTTCATGAAAAAGAGTTTTCCACCGGCACTTGATTGGAAAGATTCTTTGGTCTACACAACGCGGCTCGCGGGAGAGCGGGGGCCGCCCCCTCCTTCTTCCGCGTTCCTGTCCGTGACCATGGGTGGCGCGCGAGTGCCATAATTCCCATGTAGACGGGGCGAGGCGACGATGGGTTCGTCGGGTCGGTGAAAGCCGCCTCGCCGTGCCCGTTCGGACGTCAAGCCCTGGGCAGGCGCGACGAGGCCCCGGCCTTGTCGCAGACACCAGGGTGTCCGGATGGTCCGGCCGCCTCAATTCGGAGACCGTAACACAATGGACAAAGCTCAAAAAGCTGCGGCCATCGAGAACCTTCGTGGGGTTTTCGAACAGTCCGGCGTTGTGGTGGTAAGCCACTACACCGGCCTTTCAGTTGCGGAAATGTCGTCGCTTCGTCGCAGGCTGCGTGAGCAGGGTGCGGCGCTGAAAGTCGTCAAGAACCGTCTGGCGCTGAAGGCGCTGGGCGAAAAGGGCAAGGAAGACCTGGTCGGAGCACTGTTCACCGGACAGTGCGCGATCGCGTTTTCACCCGACCCGGTGAGTGCATCGAAGGTGGCGGCTGAGTTCTCGAAAGAGAATGACAAGTTTGTCCTCGTCGGCGCGCTCATGGGTGAGCAGGTCCTGGATGCCTCCGGCGTTCAGGCGCTCGCCAAGCTGCCGTCCCTGGACCAGCTTCGCGGAACGCTCATCGGCCTCATCCAGGCTCCGGCCACGAAAGTGGCGGGCGTGGTCCAGGCCCCGGCAGCCCAATTGGCGCGTGTCCTTCAGGCCTATGCCTCCAAGGACGAACAGGCCGCCTGACGCGACGACACATTCGCAATTCCCGCATTCCATATCACATCAGACGAACCCAACAGGATCACGAAAATGTCCAAACTCGACAAGATTGTTGAAGACCTCTCGGCGCTGACCGTCCTTGAGGCGGCAGAACTGGCCAAGCTCCTCGAAGAAAAGTGGGGCGTTTCCGCCGCTGCTCCGGTCGCCATGGCGATGCCGGGTGCAGGCGCGGCCGCGGCTGCTCCGGTCGAAGAGCAGACCGAATTCGACGTCATCCTTCTGGATGCCGGCGACAAGAAGATCAACGTTATCAAAGCGGTGCGCGAAGTCGTCGCCGGTCTTGGCCTGAAAGAGGCCAAGGACCTGGTCGAGGGCGCTCCCAAGCCGATCAAGGAAGCTATCTCCAAGGCTGAAGCCGAAGAGATCAAGAAGAAGTTCGAAGAAGCCGGCGCGAAGATTCAGATCAAGTGATCTTCGGCCCGTCGGGCGTCTTGCAGACAGGGCGGAGCGCGCGCGGTCGCTCCGTCTGATGAATATCGCGGCGGATTGCCCCTCGGCAGTCCGTCGCACCGCGCGTTTTGGCGAACGCTGTACCTGGCGCACCAGCGCGTCTTGGCAGCAATAACCGGGATCGATGATGGCTCTCTCCTTCACGGAAAAAAAGCGGATCCGCAAATCCTTCGGGCGCATTGCCGAAGGGATCGAAATGCCGAACCTGATCGAGGTTCAGCGCTCCTCCTACGAAAACTTCCTGCAGATGCACACGCCGCAGGACCAGCGGACGGATGACGGACTGGACGGCGTTTTCAAGAGCGTCTTTCCGATCAAGGATTTCTCCGAGCGCGCGCAGCTGGAGTATGTTTCCTACGAGTTCGACGCGCCGAAGTTCGACGTTGAGGAGTGCCTCCAGCGCGACCTCACCTTTGCAGCGCAGCTGAAGGTCAAGCTCCGCCTGATCGTCTTCGAGATCATGGAAGAGACCGGCGCGAAAGACGTCAAGGACATCAAGGAACAGGACGTCTATCTCGGCGACATCCCGCTGATGACGGACAAGGGCACGTTCATCGTCAACGGCACCGAGCGGGTGATCGTCAGCCAGATGCACCGCAGCCCCGGCGTGTTCTTCGACCATGACAAGGGCAAGACCCATTCCTCGGGCAAGCTCCTGTTTGCGGCGCGGATCATTCCGTATCGCGGCTCGTGGCTCGATTTCGAGTTTGACGCCAAGGACGTGCTGAACGTGCGCATCGACCGCAAGCGCAAGCTGCCGGCGACGACGATGATGTATGCGCTCGGCCTCGATGCCGAGGACATCCTCTCGCAATTCTACACCAGCTCGATCTACCGGCTCCACAAGAAGGGCTGGCTGACCGGCTATGATCCCGACCAGTGGCGCGGCGTGAAGCCGAACTTCGACCTCGTCGACGCCAAATCGGGTGAAGTGCTCGCACCGGCCGACCGCAAGGTGACGGCCGTGCGCGCCCGCAAGATCGCCGAAAACGGCACCGAGGACATTATCGTTCCGAGCCCGGCGCTTGTCGGCAAGTTCATCGCGCGCGACATGGTCAACATGGAGACCGGCGAGATTCATGCCGAGGCGGGCGACGAGATCACCGAGGAGCTGATTGCGCAGTTGCGCGATCTCGCCACCCCGGCGCTTGAGCTCCTCGACATTGACGGCGCTGGACGCGGCCCCTGGCTGCGCAACACGCTCAAGGCTGACAAGAACGAGAATCGCGCCGAGGCGCTGTCTGACATCTACCGCGTCATGCGCCCTGGCGAACCGCCGACCCCGGAAGCGGCCGACGCACTGTTCCAGCAGCTGTTCTTCGACAGCGAGCGCTATGACCTCTCGGCCGTCGGCCGGGTGAAGATGAACATGCGCCTGAAGCGGAAGGGTTCCAAGTTCGAACCGGCCGAAGACACTGTCCGGGTGCTCCGCAAGGACGACATTCTGGCGGTGGCCGACCTGCTGCTCGACCTGAAGGACGGCATTGGCGAAGTGGACGACATCGACAATCTCGGCAACCGGCGCGTGCGCTCGGTCGGCGAGCTGATGGAGAACAATTATCGCATCGGCCTCGTGCGGATGGAGCGCGCGATCAAGGAGCGCATGAGCTCGGTCGACATCGACACGATCATGCCGCACGACCTGATCAACGCCAAGCCGGTGGTTGCGGCCGTGCGTGAATTCTTCGGCTCCTCGCAGCTGTCGCAGTTCATGGACCAGACCAACCCGCTGTCGGAAATCACCCACAAGCGTCGTCTTTCGGCGCTTGGGCCGGGCGGCCTCACGCGCGAGCGTGCGGGCTTTGAAGTCCGCGACGTTCACCCGACGCATTATGGCCGGATCTGCCCGATCGAAACGCCGGAAGGTCCGAATATCGGCCTGATCAACTCGCTCGCAACGCACGCAAAGATCAACAAGTACGGTTTCATCGAGAGCCCGTACCGCCGGGTCGTCAACATGCGCCTGACCGATGAAGTGGTCTATCTCTCCGCCATGGAAGAGATGGAGTACCGGATCGCGCAGGCCAATGCGGCGGTCGACGAGAATGGCGAGCTGACCAATGAATTCGTCAACGCCCGGGTTTCGGGCGAGGCGACGCTGGTGCCGCGCGAAGAGATCGAGTTCATGGACGTGTCGCCGAAACAGGTGGTTTCGGTGGCGGCCTCGCTCATCCCGTTCCTCGAGAATGACGACGCCAACCGCGCGCTCATGGGATCGAACATGCAGCGCCAGGCCGTCCCGCTGATCCGCACCGACGCGCCGCTTGTCGGCACGGGCATGGAGGCGGTCGTCGCGCGTGACAGCCGCGCCGCAGTGGTTGCCAAGCGCGACGGGATTGTCGAGCAGGTCGATGCAACGCGTATCGTCGTGCGGGCCACGGCGGAGGCTGACACCTCGCAGTCGGGTGTCGACATCTATCGTCTCGTCAAGTTCCGCCGTTCCAACCAGAATTCCTGCATCAACCAGCGCCCGATCGTCCGGGTTGGTGATCAGGTCGCCCGGGGTGACATCATCGCGGATGGTCCCTCGACCGACCTCGGCGAACTGGCGCTCGGCCGCAACATCCTCGTCGCCTTCATGCCGTGGAATGGCTACAACTTCGAGGACTCGATCCTGATCTCCGAGCGGATCGTGCGCGACGACGTGTTCACCTCGATCCACATTGAGGAGTTCGAGATCGCCGCCCGCGACACCAAGCTCGGGCCGGAAGAGATCACCCGCGACATTCCCAACGTCGGCGAGGAAGCCCTGCGCAACCTCGACGAAGCGGGCATCGTGGCCATCGGCGCGGAAGTGACGGCAGGCGATATCCTCGTCGGCAAGGTGACGCCCAAGGGCGAAAGCCCGATGACGCCGGAAGAGAAGCTGTTGCGCGCGATCTTCGGCGAAAAGGCCTCCGATGTGCGTGACACCTCGCTGCGCGTGCCGCCGGGAACAACGGGCACGGTTGTCGAAGTCCGCGTGTTCTCGCGCCATGGCGTCGACAAGGACCAGCGCACGCTGCAGATCGAGCGCGAGATGATCGAGCGGCTGCAGGAAGACAAGCGCGACGAGTTGTCGATCATCCGCCGCGATGCGCATTCCCGCCTGCGGGAATTGCTGATCGACCAGACGGCAGCGGGCGTGCCGGCGAAGTCGGGCCTGAAGAAGGGTGCGATCACCGCCGATGCGCTGGCCGAATCCGATCCGAAGCTGTGGTGGAATATCGAACTGGCCGATGAAGGCGCACAGGCCGAACTGGACCGGATGAAGAAGCGGTTCGACCAGCTGATCGCCGAACTGGAAGCCCGGTTCACCGACAAGGTGGACAAGGTCCAGCGCGGCGATGACCTGCCGCCGGGCGTGATGAAGGTCGTCAAGGTCTTCCTGGCCGTGAAGCGCAAGCTGCAGCCGGGCGACAAGATGGCCGGCCGTCACGGCAACAAGGGCGTGATCTCCAAGATCAACCCGCTGGAGGACATGCCGTTCCTGGAGGATGGCACACCGGTGGACTTCGTCCTGAACCCGCTTGGCGTGCCGTCGCGGATGAATGTCGGGCAGATTCTCGAAACCCACCTTGGCTGGGCCAGTTCCGGTCTTGGCCGGATGGTCGAGGAGGCGCTGGAAACGTATCGGCGCGAGCATGACCTCGGCAAGCTGCGCGAGCGGATCGAGCATGTCTATGGCGGCGGCGTCGATGTGCCGACCGGCGAGGCCGATCTGGTTGAACTGGCCGAGAACCTGCGCAAGGGCGTTCCCTTCGCAACGCCGGTGTTCGACGGTGCGCGCGAAAGCGACATTGTCGACATGCTGGAGCGTGCGGGCCTGCATTCCTCGGGTCAGGTGACACTTTATGACGGACGCACCGGTGAGCGTTTCGCCCGCCCGGTGACGGTCGGCTACAAGTACCTGCTGAAACTGCACCACCTGGTGGACGAGAAGATCCACGCCCGCTCGACAGGGCCGTACTCGCTCGTCACCCAGCAGCCGCTCGGCGGCAAGGCGCAGTTCGGCGGACAGCGCTTCGGCGAGATGGAGGTGTGGGCGCTTGAAGCCTATGGCGCCGCCTACACGCTGCAGGAAATGCTGACGGTGAAGTCGGACGACACGGCCGGACGGGCCAAGGTTTACGAGGCCATCGTGCGCGGCGACGACACATTCGAGACCGGCATTCCGGAGAGCTTCAACGTGCTCGTGAAGGAAATGCGTTCGCTCGGCCTCAACGTCGAACTGATCGAAGGCACCGGCGTCGATGACGATGATGACGGTCCGATCCCCGGTCGGCGATACTGAAGATGACAACGCCCGGCAGGCTGCCACATGGCCTGCCGGGACTGATTTCCCGCAGGGGCAGACCGCCCCGGTAGCGGACTTGATTTGAACGGGAGACGCGATCCATGCGCCAAGAGCCCACGAACATCTTCAACCCCAACACGCCGCCGCCGACGTTCGAGGCGATCCGCATCACCATCGCCAGCCCGGAGATCATCCGGTCGTGGTCCTGGGGCGAGATCAAGAAGCCGGAGACGATCAACTACCGGACCTTCAAGCCGGAGCGCGACGGCCTGTTCTGCGCCCGCATCTTCGGGCCGGTGAAGGACTATGAATGCCTTTGCGGCAAGTACAAGCGCATCAAGTATCGCGGCATTGTCTGCGAGAAGTGCGGCGTTGAAGTGACGCTGACGCGGGTGCGCCGCGAGCGGATGGGCCATATCGAACTGGCCGCGCCGGTCGCCCACATCTGGTTCCTGAAGTCGCTGCCGTCCCGGATTTCGCTGATCCTCGACATGGCGCTCAAGGATGTCGAGCGGGTGCTCTACTTTGAGTCCTACGTCGTCATCGAACCGGGCCTGACCGAATTCCAGCCCAAGCAGGTGCTGACCGAGGAAGAGTATTTCAACGCGCAGGAAAAATACGGCGAGGACAGCTTCACCGCCATGATCGGCGCCGAAGCGGTTCGCGAGATGCTGCAGGCGATCAACCTCGACGCCGAGGCCGAGCAACTGCGCGCGGACCTGAAGGAAGCGACCGGCGAACTCAAGCCCAAGAAGATCGCCAAGCGGCTGAAAGTGATCGAAAGCTTCGCGCTGTCGGGCACACGGCCGGAGTGGATGGTGCTGCAGGTGGTGCCGGTCATCCCGCCGGACCTGCGCCCGCTGGTTCCGCTGGATGGCGGCCGGTTTGCGACCTCTGACCTCAACGATCTGTATCGCCGTGTCATCAACCGCAACAACCGCCTGAAGCGGCTGATCGAACTGCGCGCGCCCGACATCATCATCCGCAACGAGAAGCGGATGCTGCAGGAATCGGTGGATGCGCTGTTTGACAACGGCCGCCGCGGCCGCGTCATCACCGGCACCAACAAGCGTCCGCTGAAATCGCTGTCGGACATGCTCAAGGGCAAGCAGGGCCGGTTCCGCCAGAACCTGCTCGGAAAGCGCGTCGACTATTCGGGCCGCTCGGTCATCGTCGTCGGCCCGACCATGCGCCTGCATGAGTGCGGCCTGCCGAAGAAAATGGCGCTGGAACTGTTCAAGCCGTTCATCTATGCGCGCCTCGACGCCAAGGGTCTCACCGGCACGGTGAAAGCCTCGAAGAAGATGGTGGAGAAGGAAAAACCGGAAGTCTGGGACATTCTCGAAGAGGTGATCCGCGAGCATCCGATCCTCCTGAACCGGGCGCCGACGCTGCACCGGCTCGGCATTCAGGCGTTCGAACCGCGCCTGATCGAAGGCAAGGCGATCCAGCTTCACCCGCTGGTCTGCGCCGCGTTCAACGCTGACTTCGACGGCGACCAGATGGCCGTGCACGTTCCGCTGAGCCTTGAGGCCCAGCTCGAAGCGCGTGTGCTGATGATGGCGACGAACAACATCCTGTCACCGGCCAACGGTCGCCCGATCATCGTGCCGTCGCAGGACATCGTGCTTGGCCTGTATTACCTGACCATCGACAAGGACAATGAGGCGGGTCAGGGGATGGAGTTCGCCGATATCGGCGAGATCGAGCACGCGCTCAACATGGGCGCGGTGACCCTGCATGCGAAGATCAAGGTGCGGCATTCGCGCAGCGACGGCAAAGGCGGGCGGATCACCGAGATCTTCAACACCACGCCGGGCCGCTTCATGGTCGCCAGCTGCCTGCCGGACGATCCGCGCATGACGCCGGACCTGATCAACCAGCTCCTGACGAAGAAGCAGATCGGCCACGTCATCGACGAGGTTTACCGGAACTGCGGCCAGAAGGCGACGGTGATCTTCTGCGACCGCGTGATGCAACTGGGCTTCCGCGAGGCTTGCAAGGCGGGGATCTCGTTCGGCAAGGACGACATGAAGATCCCGGCCGCGAAGGCCAAGCTGGTCGAGGACACCAAGCTCCTCGTCTCCGAATACGAGCGTCAGTATGCTGATGGCCTCATCACGCGCGGCGAGAAATACAACAAGGTCGTGGACGCCTGGTCGACCTGTACCGACAAGGTGGCCGATGCGATGATGGATGCAGCGGGCGAGATGCCCGTCGATCCGGTGACCGGCCGGCGCGGCGAGACCAATTCGGTCTACATGATGGCGCACTCGGGCGCGCGCGGCTCGAAGAACCAGATGAAGCAGCTGGCCGGCATGCGCGGCCTGATGGCCAAGCCATCGGGTGAGATCATCGAGACGCCGATCGTGTCGAACTTCAAGGAGGGCCTGACCGTCCTTGAATACTTCAACTCGACGCACGGCGCCCGGAAGGGTCTTGCGGACACGGCGCTGAAGACGGCCAACTCGGGCTATCTGACCCGCCGTCTGGTCGACGTCGCGCAGGATGCGATCATCAGCGAGGACGATTGCGGCACCGACAAGGGGATCACTCTCGGCGCGGTCATGGATGGCGCTGACGTTGTGGTGCCGCTGAGCGACCGCGTGCTTGGCCGGACCCTGCAGCAGGACGTGGTCCACCCGACAACGGGAGAGCTGATGTTCCCAAGCGGCACTTATCTCGATGAAGCGGCCTCGGTGTCGCTCGACGCGGCGGGGCTGGATCAGGTCAAGGTGCGTTCGCCGCTGACTTGCGAAACCAAGCTCGGCGTGTGCGCCACCTGCTATGGCCGCGATCTTGCGCGCGGCACGAAAGTCAACATGGGAGAGGCGATCGGCGTGATCGCGGCCCAGTCGATCGGCGAGCCGGGCACACAGCTGACCATGCGCACCTTCCACATCGGCGGCGCGGCAACGGTCGCCGACAAGTCCGACCTGGAAGCGGCCCATGACGGCACGATCGAGTATGTGAACCCGCAAATCGTCAAGCGCGGCGACGGGCGTTTCATCGTCATCGGGCGTCACATGGAAGTGAACCTCGTGGACGGCGACGGACGTATCCGCCAGACCTTCAAGCCGGGCTACGGCACGCGTCTTCACCTCAAGGACGGTGCGGGCATCAACCGCGGCGACCGGATCGCCGACTGGGATCCGTTCGCCCAGCCGATCGTGACGGAAGTGTCCGGCCAGGTCAGGCTGGAAGACGTGGTCGATGGCGTCACGGCCCGCGAGGACACCGACGAAGCCACGGGGATTTCCTCGCGCAGCATCATCGACTGGCGCGGCTCGGCCAAATCGGTCGAGATCCGGCCGAGCATCGTGGTGCTGGACGAGAAGGGCGAGGCCGCCAAGCTGCCCAGCGGCGCTCCGGCGCGCTACCAGCTTCCGGTCGGGGCCATCCTCTCGGTCGGCGACGGTGACAAGGTGGGCATGGGCGACACGCTGGCCCGCATCACAATGGGCGGCGCCAAGACGCGTGACATCACGGGCGGTCTGCCGCGCGTGGCGGAACTGTTCGAAGCGCGCCGTCCGAAAGACCATGCCGTCATCGCTGAAATCGACGGCAAGATCGAGTTTGGACGCGACTACAAGAACAAGCGCCGTATCCACCTCATTCCGGACGACGAAATGCAGGAACCGCGCGAGTATCTGGTGCCGAAAGCGCGCCCGCTGCTCGTGCAGGATGGCGACTTCGTCAAACGCGGCGACAACATCATCGACGGCAATCCGGCACCGCAGGATATTCTCGCCATTCTCGGGGTCGAGGCGCTGGCCGACTATCTCGTGGAAGAAGTCCAGAAGGTCTATCGCCTGCAGGGCGTGCCGATCAACGACAAGCATATCGAGGTGATCGTCCGCCAGATGCTGCAGAAGGTCGAGATCACCGATGCCGGGGACACAACCCTGCTCAAGGGTGAGCATGTCGACCTGCTGGAGATGGAGGAGATCAACGCGATCGCCGAGAAGGCCGGCCGCAAGGGCGCCTCGGGGACGTCGGTGCTGCTCGGCATCACCAAGGCGTCGCTGCAGACCCGCAGCTTCATCTCGGCGGCGTCCTTCCAGGAGACGACGCGCGTGCTGACCGAGGCGGCCATCCAGGGCAAGGTCGATACGCTCGAAGGGCTGAAGGAGAATGTCATCGTCGGCCGCCTGATCCCGGCGGGCACGGGCGGACAGCTGCGTCGCTACAAGCGCGTCGCCAATGAGCGCGACACGCTGATCCGGGCCAAACGCGCCAAGGCGTTCATCAGCGTTGGGCACGACGAATACTGGGACGTGCGGCAATACGAGAGCGTAAAGGCGATCACCGAGTCGGGCACAAGCGCCCTGTTCCTTTCCGGAAACACGATTTGCTGGGTGTCGCCGTTCAGCCCCAGCAGCGACGGCCGGC
>JBGSUF010000283.1:0-4516 GCA_041736285.1 Hyphomonadaceae bacterium
GCGCCAAGGCTGCCATCCGCACGGCCTATGTGATGACGCGCGCGCTGGCGGCGGACTGGAGCGAAGCGCTGACGCAGGCCCTGCCGCATGCGCTCGCCGGGGGTGTCCGCGTCATGCCCGACTATCTCGCTCTTTCCGCGCAGGAGGGCCGCGTTGGCTGGTTCGACGTGGCTGGGAGGATCCTTCTCCGAGACGGGGGCTGGGGCGCGGCGATCGACGCTGATGAAGACGGCGTGTTCGCCGGCGAACTGGCGCAGGCACTCGTGACCACGCGCGGTGACAAGCCGGTGGACCGCTTGGAACCGATGTCGCGCGCGCAGGCCATGCAGATGATCTGCCGCGGCGCTCTGATGAGTGAGGTGAACCTGATCGAGGGCGGGCCCGGCCGGATCGGCGCAGGTGGGACTGGCACGGCCGGACAGCGGCTTGGTGTCTGGCTTGTGCCTGCGGCGCTCGCTGTGGCGGCGTCAGTTGCGTTTGCCGCAGCCAACGTCGTCGAGGGCATCACGCTGGAACGCGACGCTGAACGCGTGCGAAACGATACCGCCAGCGTCATGCGGTCTGCATTCCCGGACATGACCCGCGTCGTCAATCCGCGTGCGCAATTGCGCGAGCGCCTTGGCGGCGGCGATGGTGGTTCGGCCACGTTCCTTCTTCTGTCCGCGCAGGTCGCAGAGGCCGCTGACGGGCTGGATGGCATCACCATCGACTCCATCCGCTTCGATGCACAGAGCGGAGAACTGGCGGCGAGCGTCATCTTCGCCTCGTATGATGAATTTTCACGGCTCCGGGCATTCATCGAGGCGCGCGGCAGCGTCTTCGAGGAGGGCGGCTCGCGGCAGCTTGGCACCCGCCGCGTCGGTGAATTCAAGGTAAGGCGGCCATGATATCAAGCTGGTGGAATGAGCGCGAGCCACGCGAGCAATGGCTGCTTGGAACGGCGGCGATCCTGACGGTGCTGATGCTGCTATGGGCGGGCGTGCTCAGCCCCGCTATGGATTACCGGCGCAATCAGGAGACAGCGCTTCGGTCTGCCCTCGCCGAGAATGCGGAGATCCGCGCAGGCGTTGCACGGGTCGGTGACGCGCGTGTCGCAGCGATGGATGAGCAGCCCCTGCAAAGCGTCATCATGACTTCGGCCGCGGCATCCGGCGTCACGCTGAACCGGCTCACACCGGCGGAGAATGACGGCTTCAACCTGTGGATCGACGCGGCCAGCCCGGACGCGCTCTATGGCTGGCTGGTCGGCTTGGAGACGCGCCACGGCGTTCGCGTCGGCAAGGCGTCGTTGCGATTGAATTCAGATGAGGCGACCGTTGGCGCCAGTCTGTATCTGGTGCGGGGGAATTGATTTGAGAACGTTCTTTCTGGTGGTCACCTTCATTCTGGTGCTGGTCGGCGTCGCTATAGCACGGTTTCCGGCGGGGCTTGCGGCGCGGATGGCCGATTTGCCGGCGCGCGGAATCACTTACGAACGCCTGAGCGGCACGATCTGGGACGGACGCATGACCGGCGCGTCCTATTTCGGCCAGGATATCGGCCGGATCGACTTCGCGCTGCGTGCGGAAAATCTGCTGCGTCTTGAGATGGAATACGATGTCACGCTGGAAGGTGAAGCGGCGCGGGGCCGTGCACGCATCGCGGCAGGCCTCGACCGACGGGTGACAATCGAGGCGGCGGCGCTGGACGTGATCGCCGATCGCATCGCAGGGCTCCACCCCTTGCTGCGCCAGCCGGACGGTCGGCTTGAAATCACGGTGGCAAGCCTCGTGCTCGGACCTGACTTTTCCTGCGCGAGTGCTTCAGGGACGGTTCGCACCAATGTGCTCGAACTTGCCGGGCGGACTTACGGATGGACCGCGCCCGCGCTCTCCGGACCGATTGCCTGCGAGGACGGAAGCATTGTTGCAGCGCTCGAAGGCCGCAGTGCAGAGGCAGGGATTGCGGCCGAGGGTCGCCTCTTTGCGCCGCAAGGCCGATACAGTGCAAATGTGCTCGTCTCCGGCGGCGACGAACAGGTTCGCGCAATGGCCCTTCAATTCGGCTTTGTCGAAACGGGGGAGGGGATGGCCTTCAGCTATCCTCGCGCCAATTGACGCGAGACTGGCGGCTGGCGCAGGTGACCTTGCAGGAAGCTTAACGCAGGTCGCAGCCCGGAAGCCGCTCATGCAGCCGGGGCAAAACGTGGAGGCCGCACGGTCGCAGGTCTCGTAAAACTCCCAGTCGCAGGTCTAGAAGATCCGGCGGCTCAACTCGCTGCATCCTCAAATCCGATAAGCTTCATTATGTGAAATTATTTAGCTGGAACAGTTGGGGCTGGGCGGTAGAAGCAGGAGAAACAGTCAGGTGTGATGCGCACAAGTGTGATGCGCTCGGGTGGTGACATGGATAGGTGTGGCACGCACAGGCGTGACGCCAGGCGTCACGCAGCCGAAGGCCGGGCGCGACGGCCTGCAAGGAGCGTTCAACATCATCCTGACGTGACCGCCGCTCACATCGGCGCACTCGGCCAGCCGGGCCTTGTGCCCGTGCTGATTCCGGCGTCGCTGATCTCGACCATCATGCCGTCATAGCCCGGCTCTACGTGTGAAGGCAGCAGCCGGCGCAGGGCTTCATAGTCCATATCCATGTGGAGATTGATCAGGAGCACACGCTTTGCGCCCACCTCCCCCGCCCAACCCAGCGCCTTGTCGAGATGTGCATGGGTTGGATGCGGTTTGTAGCGCAGCGCGTCCACGACCAGCACATCGACACCGGAAAGCGCCTCCAGCGTCTTACGCGGCAGATTTACGACATCATTGCAGTAAGCCAGCCGTCCAAAGCGGAAGCCGAGCGAGCGCATCGTCCCGTGATCCTGATCCAGCGGCAGGCAATCCAGTCCGCCATTCGCCCCCCGGATGTGCAATGGCTGCAGCGGTTTCAGCATCGCCATCGCTTCGAGGATGGGCGGATAGCCGGTGCCCTCAAGATCGGCAAAGCAGTAGCCAAACCGGCTGGTCAGGCGCGCGGCGGTGAACGCGTCCATATGCACCGGCACACGTCGACGCATCATCAGGGCGAAACCGCGCAGATCGTCAATGCCGTGGGACTGGTCTGCATGGTCATGGGTGAAAAGCACCGCGTCGAGCCGCTGCAGCCCGGCCCTGAGCGCCTGTTCGCGAAGGTCTGGTGATGTGTCGATCAGCACGGCTGTCGGCTCTGCGCCTTCGCCGCCAAACTGCTCGACCAGAGCCGAGCAGCGCATCCGGCGATTTCTGGGATTGGACGGATCGCACGCGCCCCATTCGCCGCCAATGCGCGGAACGCCGGTCGATGAGCCCGTGCCGAGCAGGGTGAGGCGCAATCGTGAGGTCAAGATGTGCTACGCCCTATCTTGTGAAACAAACGCAACGCATTGGCTTCTGTGATGGTGGCCAGCTCCTGCGCGTCGATGCCGCGTTGCTCGGCCAGGGCGGCGATCACGTGCGGGAGGTAGGCCGGTTCATTGCGACGCCCCCGCATCGGCACAGGCGCAAGGTATGGGCAGTCGGTCTCGACGATCAGCCTTTCCAGCGGAACCTGCGCAATGACGGCGCGCACATCATGCGCATTGCGGAAACTGATGATGCCCGAAGCGGAGACGAAGGCGCCAAGTTCCAGCCCCCGCCGGGCGAGGCTTTCCCCGCCGGTATAACAATGCAGCAAAATGCCGAAAGGCCTTTGTGCAAAGGCCGCCTCCAGCATGTCGCCGGTCAGGTCGTCAGCCTCGCGCGTGTGGACGATGATCGGCAGCCCGGTGGCCTGCGCGGCCTCGATATGGCGGGCAAAGCTCGTCTTCTGCTGTTCCAGGTCGCTATAGCCGTAATGCTGGTCAAGGCCGGTCTCACCGATGGCGACGACTTTCTCGTGTCCGGCGAGCGCGATCAGGGTCTCCGCGGTGAGGTCTTCAAAGTCCTTGGCATAGTGCGGATGCACGCCGACACTTGCCCAGATGTCAGGCTGCGGTGCGGCGATGGCGAGGACATCGGGGAAACGGTCCAGCCTGTCGCAAATGCTGAGCAGACGCGTCACGCCGGCAGCCCGCGCACGCTCCACCACATCCGACAGGTCATCGGCAAAGGCTTCGGCGTGCAGATTTACGTGTGTGTCGAACATTCTGGCCTCATGGCATGCGTCGCATCAGCCGACTTGTAGTGATTGCAGCTTCTGGACAAGCCCCGCGCTGACCTGTCTGGGGTCTAGCGACAACTCCCGCGACAGGGCCAGCTCCCGGCTTGCCTCCAGCCAGAAGCCCGCCCACTCCCGCGCCGCCAGACCGGCTTTCGTCCGGGCCTGTTCCGACACCCAGCGCAGCAGCGTCAGGTGCGCCGCTTCAAAGGATTGCGGGTCCGCGCCGGAAGCCTTGACGAAACTCGCCATGGTGTCCTCGCGCAGGCGTGGCCACTGCGAAATCAGAGCCTGCGCCGCGAGCATCGCCTTTTGCGCCTCCGGGCTGGCAAGGCCCAGCGCATGGCCGGGGCGACCGGGCGACAGCGCG
>JBGSUF010000318.1:0-9251 GCA_041736285.1 Hyphomonadaceae bacterium
GTCCGGCTGCAGCGCAACCCAGGCGGTGAGCGCGGCTTCACGCTCGCGGCGGCGCTCGACCAGGCCGACGCGGCGTGCGCCATCGACCTGTCCGTAGAGGTTCTTCAGCACGTTGTTGAGACCGGCAAGGCGGGCCTCATACTTGATGCGGGCGTCGGAGCCGACCGGGGCGGCCTCCTCGATGGCGGCGATCCAGTTTTCAAGCTGGACGATGCGCGTCGGATAGAGCCAGCCGAACGTGTTCTCCACCTCGGCGAGGCGGGTGTAGCGGGAGGTCGAGCCGGGATAGCCGGCCGCCATCACGAAGTCGCCATTCTCCAGCCCGCCGGCCGAGACCTTGAGATAATGTTCCGGCACGAAGGGCACGTTGGCCGCGTCATAGTCGGCGGCCGAGCCGTCCGGGGCGACATAGGCGCGGTAGAAGGCGAAATCGCCGGTGTGGCGCGGCCACATCCAGTTGTCGATGTCGCCGCCGTACTTGCCGATATTGTCGCCCGGCGCGTAGACGAGGCGCACATCGCGAATTTCGAGGCGATCGACCAGCTTGTACTGTTTGCCGCCGTAGAAGCTGGCGACCTGGCAGCGATGTCCGGCCTGCTGCTCGCATTCGGCGACGAGCGCTTTTTCAGCAGCGTCAATGGCGGCGTAGACGTCGGCGCCGGACATGTCGTCGGTCAGGCCGCCGCGCACGATCTGCGTCACGTCCGTGACATTGACTGTGACGTAGACGCGGGTGCCGGGGGCGGCGGGAAGCTCAGCGCTCAGGCCGTCGGCGAGGAAACCGTCGGCGAGGTAATTCTGTTCGGCGGTGGAATTGAACTGCACCGAACCGCGCGCACAATGGTGGTTGGTGACCACGAGGCCCTGCGGCGAGACGAAGGAGGCCGTGCACCCGCCGAGCGAGATGACCGCACCCATCGGGAAGGCCGTCAGGTCGGTCAGGCTGGCGGGGTCAAGCTCAAGCCCGGTCTTTTGCAGGTCGGCGGCGATCATCGGAAGCTGGTCGGGCGTCCACATGCCTTCCTTTGCCATGGCAGGGGCGGCGAAGAGTGCCAGAGCGGCCGCACCGAGGGCCAGCGCGGAGATGGGGGCGGAGAGAGGGGCCGCGCGCAGGCGGCGGGCGAAAGTTCGGACTTCAGGCTTCATCGGGGCATCCTTTGCTGACTTCTGCAGTGCCCGGCGCATGAACAATGTACGCTCAGACATGACGTGCGCACACATTAATCAAGGAATCTCAGGACGCAATGTTGACCAGCGCTGTCAGGCTGCTCACGATTTGCGCATAAGGCTGGTCAAAACAGGAGAAATCTGTTGCAATCAGCGCGAAGTGAATGCCTTTCGCTCGCGCAGGTAATGAAGGTCGTTGACCTTGGCACCGGGCTGCCTAGTTTGCCCGGATTGGTGGAGGACGGCGTGGCTGATTACATTAAATATGACGATCTGACGCAGGCCGCGATGCGCGGCGTGATGCGGGAGACGCTGAAACAGGTCGCCGCCAATGGCGCAGCGCCGGGCAACCATCATTTCTACATCACCTTCCGCACCAAGGCGCCGGGTGTGAAGGCGGCCGACTATCTGGTCGAGCGCTTTCCCGAAGAAATGACCATCGTGGTGCAGCACCAGTTCTGGGACATGCTCGTGCATGACGCCTATTTTGAGGTGATCCTGAAATTCTCCGGCATTCCGCAGCACCTCGAAGTGCCTTACGCCGCCGTGACGCGGTTCATCGACCCGAGCGTGAATTTCGGGCTGTCGTTTGAAAAGGCGAATGCCGGGTCTGGCGTCGTTGCGCCGGCGCTGGAGCCGATGCCTGATCGCAGCAAATCGCTGGGCGGTGCGGACGGCGCGGTGGGCGCAGACGGAGCGGCCGTCGTCAGTCTCGACGCGTTCCGCAAGCGCTGATGGCGCTGACGGCGGGCGACCTGCACGGCGCCTGGCGCTTGCTGTCGTCGGTGACATCGCGAAACGGGGTGGACCGGCCGAGCTTTGGAAATCCGCCGGAAGGGCAAATCCAGTACACCGGCGACGGGCGCATGTCGGCCTTCCTGATGGACCCGGCCTGGGCCGTGCGCGGGGATGTGGCGGCGGACTCCTCGACGGACTTTTTTGCTTATGGCGGGACATGGACGCTCGACGGAGCGCAGGTGTGCCATACGATCGCGTTCGCATCGGTGCCGCGCGTGGTCGGCACCGTGTTCGAGCGCACGGTGGACGTGATCGACGCCGACACCATCGCGCTCCTGACCGCGCCGGAAACCACCAGATCGGGAACGGTTTACGTGACTCGGTTGGTCTGGCGAAGGGTTGGGGCGGTCTGATCGACTAACCCGCCGCTTCGACGCGCATCCAGAGGCCTTCGCGGTCACTGGGGCGGCGTTCGACGAGGAGGCGGGAGACCTGATGGTCATCGTGGAAGACCGCGCCGGTGACACTGTCGAGCAGGGCCTTGGCGATGTTGTCGAGGTCCATCCATGGCGGATCACCGATATGCTCCATCCGGATATGGACGTGGAAATCGCCATAGCGCGGGCTGATGCGGGTGAATTCCTTGCGGAAGAATTCGCGCAAGGGGATCTTGTAATACTTGGCCTGCGTGGTGAGGCCGCTGACATAGATTTCGAGCGCTGCGCCATCCATGCGGGCGCGCACGCGGCCCGTTCCGATCCAGCCATCGTTCACCGTGAGACCCTTCCCGGCGCGTGCGCTTGGGCAAGGTCGGCGACCTCGGCAAATGGGCCCTTTGCTGCGGCGCTGGTGATGGCGAGCCCCTTCGGCCAGAGCAGGAGCCATCGCAGGGGAAGGGCTGTGGCGGAGCTTGCCGGGATGATCTCGACGCGGGCAATGCCGGGCAGGCTGACGCGGATCGTGCCCGCGAGCGGCCGCGCAACATGGGCCTCGGGCGCGCCAAGACTGATGCGCGTGATGTCGCCCCATGCGACACCCTTTGAGGGCAGAAAGGCCCCCTCCGCCCCGGCCGGGGACAGGGTGAGGATGGCCCCTTGATGACGCAGCAGAATGACCATCCGCGCGATCAGGCCGAGGCAGAGCAGGCCGACCCAACCGGTGAAGACGCGCGCAAAGAGAATGCCCCAGTCCTGTGCGTCTCGTGGTTTGGCTGCGGGGTTTGCGGCGGGGCAGCCGTCCGGGTAAAGCGCCGGATTGGCGAGGATGAAGTCGCAAACACCGGTGTTCGCCTTCGCAAGGTCTCGGAGACCCGAAGGGGTGTCGTCCCCGATCGGCCAGAGCGCGACAGCGAAAAGCACCACAGCGAGCAACGCCATGCCTGCGATGCCGCCACGCGCGGCCTTTCGGTTGAGATGAAATTCAAGTTGCGCGCGCCGAGGCATTGCCTGTTTTCCCCCGCGACCAGACGATCATGGAATTTACCTGGCGGCAAGTTCACCGCGCAAGCAGGGCCAGCGAGCCAGCAGACCAGAAGGCGGGCAGGCGGCAGGCCAGAAGGCGCGCAGGCGGCAGGCCAGAAGGCGGTAAGCCGGGAGAGGGCCGTCAGACCCAGCCGGCGATTTCGCGGTCCATGACGGCCTCGATCACGTCTATCGCGGCCTCGCTGTCATTCAGGCAGGGCAGGGCGGCGAAGTGGGTGCCGCCAGCCTCGATGAAGCTCTCCTTGCCCTGCATGGCAATTTCCTCAAGTGTTTCAAGGCAGTCGGAGATGAAGGCGGGGGCGGCCACAACGACGCGCTTGATGCCCTCACCCGGCAGGGCCTCCAGCGTCTTGTCGGTGTAGGGCTGTAGCCATTTGGTCGGCCCGAACCGGCTCTGAAATGTGGTCTGGACGAAGCTTTCCGGCCAGCCGAGCGCCTCGCGGACAAGACGCGTCGTCTTGTGGCAATGGCAGTGATACGGGTCGCCCTTGTCGAAATAGCTCTGCGGGATGCCGTGATAGCTCATCAGGAGGCGTTCAGGCTCGAAATCGAGCGCGTCGATGGAGGCCTTCAGGCTGCCCGCAAGCGCTTCGATATAGGCGGGGTGGTCGTGGAAGGGACCGGCGGTGCGCACCGCAGGCTGCCAGCGCATCTTCTTCAGGGCATTGAAGGTGCGGTCATAGACGCTGGCAGAGGTCGCCGCGGCGTATTGCGGATAGAGCGCGATGACGGCGATGCGGTCGCAGCCTTCGTCATGCAGGCGCGTGATCTTCGAAGCGATGGAGGGGTTGCCATAATTCATCGCGAAATCAACGATGATGTCCTCGCGGTGGGCCATGCGGGCGGCAAGCTTTTCGGCCTGCGCGCGGGTGTAGACGAGGAGGGGGGAGCCGCCTTCGGTCCAGACCTGCTTGTAGGCATGGGCGGATTTTGACGGGCGGAAGGCCAGGATGGGGCCTTGCAGGATGAGTTGCCAGAGGACGGGATTGACCTCGATCACGCGGCGGTCGGACAGGAATTCCGACAGGTAGCGGCGCATCGACCAGTAATCGGTGCCGTCTGGCGTTCCGAGATTGACCAGCAGCACGCCGACCTTGCGGTCACGCACGAGAGGGTGTCCCTGCGGCAGGTGGCTGGCGGGGCGCTTGGCTTCGGTGTCGGGCATGGCGGGGGACTTTCTCTTTACAACAACGCTTCTGGCGGTCGCAGTGTTCTCTGGAGAGACATTTAGTCCGCGCAACGCCGCCTGCCAACGCGGCTTTTGGGGCGCGGCTTGGCCGGGTTCGGCGCCCGGCTGCGTTAGGCCCGGCAGATAAGGGACAATAGCGGAGGAAATACAAATGGACGCTCTGGTGAAGACTGCGGCGAAGGCAATGGCGTGCGGCGCGTTGATCTGGCTGGCGGCGTGCGGTGGCACCGGCGCCGAAGCCAATGGCGAGGGCGGGGCGGACATGTCCGCTGGCCCGTGCGACGGGGCGGTGATCACGGTGTCGTTTGCGGACGGCAAGACAATCCTCGATCCCAAGCCGCGCGATGAAGTTCTGGCACTGGTCGAAGCGCGCAAAGGCGCATGCCCGAAGGTGACGATTGCCAGCTATGATGGCGGCGACGCGGAGACAGCGCGGATGCGCATGAATCATGTTTCCAACCTGATCACCGTGCGGGCGGGGATTGCGTCCGAGGACAAGACAAGCGCCGTGGTCGAAGCACCGTCGGACGAGTTGAAGGGCAAGGTGCAGGTCTCCCTGAGCGCAGAATGACGCGCCCCGGACGGGCTTGACGGTGCTGCGACCAATTATCTGCGGGAGTTTCAGGCCCAGGTGATTTCGCTCTGCGCGTTTGGGCGGTAAAGGGTGGCAAGGCACACCGGTGACCGACCGAACGCAGGAGACTTACATGACCGCCACCACCCGCACCGAAAGCGACACATTCGGCCCGATCGACGTGGATGCCCGCGTCTATTGGGGCGCCCAGGCGCAGCGCTCGCTCGGCAATTTCAAGATCGGCTGGGAGAAACAGCCCGCGCCGATCGTGCGGGCGCTGGGCATTGTCAAACGGGCGGCGGCGGAGACCAACATGGCGCTCGGCAAGCTCGATCCGGCGCTGGGCGCGGTGATCGTACGGGCGGCGCAGGAGGTGATCGAGGGCAAGCTGGACGCGCATTTCCCGCTGGTCGTGTGGCAGACCGGCTCTGGCACGCAGTCGAACATGAATGCCAATGAGGTGATCTCCAACCGCGCCATCGAGATGCTCGGCGGGGAGATGGGCTCCAAGAAGCCGGTCCATCCCAACGATCACTGCAATATGAGCCAGAGCTCGAACGATACCTTCCCGACGGCGATGCACATCGCCTGCGCCGAGGAGATCGTGCACCGGCTGCTCCCGGCGCTGCGCGTGCTGCACAACGCGCTCAACGACAAGGCGCAGGCGTGGAAGGACATCATCAAGATCGGCCGCACCCACACGCAGGACGCAACGCCGATAACGCTCGGTCAGGAGTTTTCCGGCTATGCGATGCAGGTCCGCAACGGCATTGCGCGCATCGAGATGACGCTGCCGATGCTGATGGAACTGGCGCAGGGCGGCACGGCGGTCGGGACGGGACTGGCCGCGCCGGCCGGGTTTGCGCAGATGGTGGCCGACAAGATCGCGCAGATCACAGGGATGGCGTTCACCAGCGCGCCGAACAAATTCGAGGCGCTGGCGGCGCACGATGCGATGGTCATGACGCATGGTGCGATCACCACGGCGGCGATGAGCTGCTTCAAGATTGCCAATGATATCAGGTTCCTCGGCTCGGGGCCTCGGTCGGGCCTCGGAGAACTGGCGCTGCCGGAGAACGAGCCGGGCTCGTCCATCATGCCGGGCAAGGTCAATCCGACGCAGGTGGAGGCGCTGACGCAGGTTTGCGCGCACATTCACGGAAACAATGCAGCCATCGGTTTTGCCGGATCGCAGGGGCATTTCGAGCTGAACGTCTACAATCCGATGATGGCGTACAATTTCCTGCAGTCGGTGCGGCTCCTCGCCGATGCGGCGGTGAGTTTCACGGAGAACTGTGTGGTCGGCATCGAACCGCGGCTGGACAATATCCGGCGCGGCCTCGAGAATTCGCTGATGCTGGTGACCCCGCTGAAGGAGAAATACGGTTATGATCTGGCGGCGAAAGTCGCCAAGAATGCGCACAAGAACGGCACCACACTGCGCGAAGAGGCCGTGGCGCTCGGCATTTCGGCGGAAGATTTCGATGCCATCGTTCGTCCGGAGAAGATGATCGGGCCGGACCCGGCGTGATGATTGCCCCGTTGATTGTCGCCGCTCTTGCTCAACACAAAAAAGACCTGAAAGGTAATTCCATGTCCACCGCCCCTGTTGGCTCGAAAGCCAACCCGTCGCAGCATGACTGCTATCCGAACCTGGCCGAGGACGAGCCGTATTTCGTCCTGCGGGCGGACGATCCGCTGTCCTCGGCGCTGCTGGAACTGCACGCCTATATCGGGGCGGGCCAGTCCGGGGCGGCGCATAACAAGCTGGCGGAGATCATGTCGTTGACTTCGCCCCGGCCGCCGCGCCCGTCCGACAGCCCGAAGTATCGGGAAACGTTCAATATTTCGCTCGCGATGGAGAAATGGCGCGAGGCGCACGCGAAATGAGCGAAACGGGATCGCCGACGCCCATCAGTCTGAACAAGGTTCGCAAGGCGAAGGCGCGGGCGGCGGCGCAGGGCAAGGCGGCGGAAAATCGCGTGAAATTCGGGCGCACCAAGGCTGAGCGGGCGGCGGAAGATGCACGGCGCGAGGCGGAGACGCGGCGGATTGAGGGGCATTTGCGGGGCGGCGAAGGCGCCGACTGACGGGTAGCCCAGAGACCGGGCCGGATTCCATGCCGGGCCCTCAGTTTATCCTTGGCAGGCCCTTCGTCACTGGCCGGCACTTTATCCCCGGCCCTCACGTCATCTCCGGCCAGTATGGGCGTGAGGCCGACGCTTCAAGTGGCTTGCGGGGTGGCTCCCATCTCGTAGGCGGCTTCCCGGTCGGCCTCGGGGATTGCGAGGTAGAGGTCTGGACGGGGGATGCGCAGGCGGGCGCGAGCGGCGTCTAGGTTTTCAGACAGCAGGGCCTCGTAATCGACGCCGGGCAGCCATTCGCAGCGGCGTCCATCGCGCCAGGCCTGCCAGACAGTGCGCCGGACGCGGTGACCGCGAAGCGATTTTGAGAGAACGTTGGCCCCGGCCGCCGCGATGACGGCAAATCCGGTCGAGCGGGTCTGGGCGTGCGAGAAGGCGACGAGGCAGACTTCGCCAAGGGCATCGCGGCCATAGCCGGTGAGGGTGTGCCAGAGATCGTGCGTGTCGCGCAGGCGCCGACCATACCATGCCCAGGGGTGATCGGCCTCGATCCCCTCGCCGATGCCGCGCCGGCTTTCTTCGGCGAGACCTTCGGCCGACAGGCCCTGCGCGGTGATGAAGGCGAGGTAGGCGCGTCCGACGCTGCCTTCGGGCAGGGTGGCGAGGCGGGCGTGATCATCGAGGAGCGGCGCGAGCTCCCGGGCACGCATCGCAATCGGTCCACCGCCCGGCTCGCGCAGGAGCCTTGCATAGCCCTTCGGCGTCGAGCGTCCGGCCATCGCGGACATGATCTCGAAGACCTGCGTGGTGTCTTCCTTGTCAGCAATCAGGCGGCGCACGGCGCGCAATGCACGGCGCGGCTGAATGCGGAAATCATGGCGGGGGACGGGGAGTGTGCTCGTCATTTTCTCGGATGGCTTCCTGTTGGCGATCGTTCGGGCGGGATGGCCCGAGCACAATGGCCCGAGCGCGATGGATCGGAACATCTGCAAGCTAACGCTAACAGATTTCGCGCCCGCCGTATATCCGCCGTCAGGAGCCGGGGGTGGATTCAAGCTGGCGGATGATGTTCTCGTCCGTGCGCCGCGCGCTGATGTCGCGCAGGGCGTCGCGGACAGCGCCGGGAAGCTCGACCGGCATCTGGCTGACCTGCGCGTAGAGGAGTTGTGCGGCCTCGAAATCGCCCGCCGCCTCGGCGCAGGCACCCATGTTGAACACCACCGCAGGCGCGATCGGATAGTCCCGGGCAAGGTCGGCGAAAATCTCGCACGCCGAGACGGGATTGTCGTCCTTTGCGGCCTCGACGGCAAAGCCGAAGCGCGGATCGGCGCGCACTTCCGGGTCGATGGCCTCGGTCATCAGCCGGGCCTTGGCGCGTGTGTTGTAGGGGGCGATGTCACTGCGGATGGCTGGCAGGGTCTCGGCGAGGGCCTCACGGACAAGCCCGTCAATCGCGTAGCCGCCATAGAGCCGGTCGAAGCGGCCATGGCGACGGCGCTCGCCATTGTTAAAGCCGCGTCCGCCGCGCCGCTCGACGTCGCTGCCGACCTCGCCAATTTCCTGGCACTGGGTGGCGTCGGCATCGCCGGAATAGCTGCCGCGCCAGACTATGCCACCGGTGGCGAGGTCAACCAGTTCGGGGCGGGCGGTGACGGAGACGGCATAGGTGACGCAATGCTCGACCACATCGGCCCGCCGTTCGCAGTCGAATATGCCGTCCCACTCGACGCATTTACGGGTGACGCGGCGCTCATGGTATTCCTCGACCCAGTCGACATCGGTGGAGCCGCCATAGACAGCCTCTGGCGCGCCATAAACGTCAGAGGAAATGGCGAACCATTGCGCACCGTCGAAGGTGGCGCCGGCGACCATGCGCTCGAAGTTTCCGGCATACCATGCGCCTTCCGGGCCATAAAAGTCCTCGACGGCGACATTGCGATACTGCGCAGCTTCCGGGCTTCCGGCGGCGACCCGGGCGGTGTACTCGATGCCCGGCGTGGCGCAGGCGGTCGCGAGGA